>JAQBWJ010000030.1 GCA_027625215.1 Candidatus Poribacteria bacterium | reverse complement strand
GACCGTCGTCCCCGTCCACGAGATTGAAGACGCCTACGCGATGATTCACCGCAAGGAGGTGGACGCCGTCGTGTTCGACGCGCCCGCGATCCGCTACTACATGGCGCAGGCGGCTCCGAAGGACATGGAGATCGTCGGACCTCTCTTCGACCACCAATACTACGGGATTGCGATGCCCGAAGGCAGTCCGCTCCGCGAGCCGATCAATCGGGCGTTGTTGAAACTCCGCACGTCGGGGGCGTACGACCGCATCTACGCGAAGTGGTTCGGCGGACAGCCGTGACGCAGAGGGGCGCGTCACCCGTTCGAGGAGTTGCCCCAATAGGCGGCGATGTCGTCGGGACGGGCGAAAAGCACGTTGAACGCGAACAACTCATCCGGCGGTTCGATTCGTTTGTCGTCGGGCAGAAACGTCGGCTCCGAACCGTCCTGCGCCGGGAAATAGGTCGCGTACCCGCGCTCCGCCGCAAACGCCCTCAACGCCATCTGCGACGACCCCATCCGCTCCAGTGCGAACTCGTTGATCTCGACAATGACGAACCGGATATCGCCTCGCGCGAGCGCGACCGTCGCGCCTTGAAGAATCGCGTGCTCCGCGCCTTCCGTGTCGATCTTCAACAGTTGGATGTGGTCGATGCGATGCGCGTCCAGCGTCGCGTCGAGCGTCTCCGTTTCGACAGATTTGGGTTGCGGGTTGCGGCGGCTTCGGACGTTGACGGAACATTCGCCGATGTCCCAGAGCGCGTGACCGCCGTCGTTGTCGGGGTTCGTCCAGAACTCGCGGGTACGCTTGTCGGCGTCGAGGATTCGGTGGACGACCTCGACGTTCTCCGCGCCGTTCAACTCGATGTGGCGGCGCAGGTGCGCGATGTTGTCTCCATCGCCCTCGACGGCGAGGACGCGCCCGCGATTCCCGACGACGCGCGACGCGATCAGCGTGTAGTACCCGAAATGCGCGCCGATATCGACGAACGTGTCGCCCTCTCGAAGCAGACGCAGCAGCAGACGGCTCGTGCTTGGTTCGTAAAAGCCGTGTCGCCGCATCTGTTGCTTCATCGCAAGATGGGTGAACTTCGTCGGGTGGAGCTCGTAGACGATCTCCGCGCCGCCGCGAACGGCGTTCAGCGTCATGCGGATCGGGACGCCGTAGCGCATCGGGGCTCCTTGTTTCGCGTATGTTCCGACTTTTGATGACGTGTCAGAGGCGAATGCGGGCATATTGCAGCGTGTCGCCGCGATTCGTCACCCCGAACAGGTCGAGCGTGTTTGACGGCTTCGACCCGCCGCGTTCCGCCGCCGTGAAGAATGTCGAGAACGCCTGTTTCAACGGGAGTTCGGTGATCGCCCCGTCGCGCACCCGCATGAGCGCGTTGCGCCCGTTCGCGTAATAGACGACGTGGAGTTCGCCGTCCGCCGTAGCGTGGAACCGCGCCATCCCGACGGACTCGCCCGACTCGCCCTCGCCGCCTTTCGTCAACGTGCGGTGCTCGATGATCGCGCCGTCCTTCACAACGACGTATTCGAGCGAGTTCGTCAGCGGAGTGTCGGGGAAGAACTTGTCGCGCATCGCGGCGGACTGCACCGACTGTTTCGTGTACAGCAGATGCGCCGCGCCGTCGCCGCCGAGCCACATGCCGAGATTGCGGATGTGCCCAGAGGTGTCATCCACGTTGTCGATTTCAAGCGGTTCGGAGAACGGCGTCGCGCTCATGTTGGGTGAATAGGAATAAAACAGGCGTCGAAAGACGTAGTCCCACTGACGCCCGGACTTCTCGAACTTGAACGCCTGCCACTCTTTGACAGGTTCCACGATATCGCCAATCGCCATGATGTGTCCGCTGCCGTTCGACACGGCGACTTGTGGATAACACGAACGGATCGGGAAGGCGACGGAGCCCTTGCCCGCCCATTCACCCGCTCCGTTGCGGTACGACCAGTACTGGTCGCCCGACGGCGAGTCGATGTTGACCGCGAGCAGTTCGCCCGTGTCGCCGTTCGCCGCGAAACCGCGATAGGAATGGTCCGTATACTTCGGGCTCCCCGACCAAGGCGGTCGGAGTGTGTTCGCGTTCCACGAGCCCACCTCAAACGCGAGCAGGTGCGGATCGCACTCGCCGTACTGTGTCCCGACGGGTTGAGTGGAAGGGTTCACCGAGAGGACGAGCCTCCCGTCGCCGATCCGCGCGAGCGGGCACGGCTCGCGATGTCGAAAGCCGTCCGGTTGGGCAAGCAGTTCCCACGCGCCGTCATCCGAGCGACCGAACAGCCGCCATCGCGTGTTGCAGAGCGGTGGCACGTCCTTGCCCGTCTCCATCGCGCTGGCGTACACGCGGTCGCCGTCGCGTACGATCAGCGTCGCGCCGTAGCACCAGAGCGGTCCCGCGCCGTTGTTCGGCGACTCGCACGTCGCCACGATCTCCTCAACCTCCACGACGGGCGTCGCCGCGATTAGCGCCATCGTCCAAATACTGAACAACACCGTTTTCTCCGTTCGCGTTGCATTACCGAGAGAATTGGCGATAAGAACCTCGCCTGAAGTCGGTGAATAGGGTTCCCCCGCGCGTCGGTACAAAAATCAAGAACGGCGGTTGTCGTATACGAACCCCGTCACGACGAACGCGATGCCGCCGCCGAACATCGTCGCGTCGTAGAGCGTCAGATAGTTCGTTCCCCGCGACGCCCACACGACAGGTTGCCCGATGGTCGGCTTCTGCAAAAGGTGGACGAACGCGAAATCGGGATCGGCTCCGTCCAGCGGGAAGCCGTTCGACACTTCGTCGATTCGGAGGCGGGCGCGTCGGTTTACGGTGGGATCGTGCGGCTCGCCGTAGCGCACCCCGAAGAAGGGGTCCTGTGTGGGCGCGACGCGAATCCGTTGCGGATGAGTCTTCGATGTTGACATGAACACCGCCTTTTTGCTCGCGTGCGTCCGGGTTAAAATTCGTCAATCTGTTCGATCAGTTCGCGCGCTTCATTCCGCACTTTCAGATCGCCGTTGGCGTTGGCGACTTCGATGGTTTTTGTGAGCGCGGTTTTCGCGTCGTCGTCCCGCTCCGCGCCGTACAACGCCCGTCCGAGTCCCAACCACGCCGCGCTGTACTTCTCGTTCAGCTTGACGGCGGTTTCAAACGGCTCGATGGCGTCTTCGTACCGCTCCTCGCTCAGATAGTGGCCTCCCAACGTGAAATGCACCATCGCATCGTTCGGATCGAGATTCAAGACCTCTTTGATCTGTTCTTCGCGCGTCTGCGACATCGGTTCGTTTATCCTAACGGAGGCTGTGACAGAGTACTCAGTTCGACTTGATCGACGAGCGGTTCCACCTGCTCCGGCGTGATGCCGCAGGCGTCCCACACGGAGGCGTTCGCCGCGCCCGCAGCCATCCCATGACGAATGATTCGCTCGACGGACTCGCCGCGCGTCCACGCGACCGCCATCGCGCCGAGCATCGCGTCGCCGGAGCCGATGGGGTTCACGATGGGCGCTCTCGGAGGCATCGCGCGGTATTCCACATCGCCCACCGCAGCCAACGCGCCTCTTGCGCCCAACGTCAGCACGACCCATTCGATGCCGCGCTCGCGCAGTTTGCGGACGACGGCGCGTTCGTCCGATTCGTCCTCGATGCGTTCGACGCCAAGCCACTCGGCGGCTTCCGCGTCGTTCGGTTTGACGAGCGTGGGGACTTCCTCAACCGCGCGACGAAACACGTCGCCGCGCGAATCCAAGAAAACGGGGATGCCGCGCCACTTCGCAAGACGGGTCATCTCGGCGTAAATGTCGGTGGAAGTCGGGTCGGGCGCGGGTCCGGTCAATACGACGAGCGACGATGTTTCGAGCAGGCGTTCGTATCGCGCGAACAGTGTCAGTCGCGCGGAGGGCGAAATCGGCGCGCCGGGTTCAACGTACGACGTTTGCGCGTGGTTGTCGGAGTCCGCTTCCAGGATGGTCGTCACTGCGCGCGATTCGTCTTTCAACCAAACGGGCACCGTCGGGATGCCGTCGTCCGCCATCATGTCGAGGATGGAACGCCCGGCGTGTCCACCGACGCAGACCAACGCGACGGCGTTCTCTCCCAACGCCCGCACCGTCCGCGCGACGTTCACGCCCTTGCCGCCCGCAATCCGCGTGACGCGCTCGGAGCGGTTGACGCCGCCGTGTTGATGCGCCGTGACGTAGACGGTCTTGTCGATGCAGGGGTTCATCGTAACGGTGAGGATCATCTTGTTAAGAGCGGCTCCCTTTAATAGAGGCTCGCCCATTGTACGACGATCCGTCCAGTGTGTCGAACGGGAAGTTTCCCCTACGGCTTCATTGAAGAGGCGAGGACGCGAAGGGCAGCAGGGACGATCTTCAACGTGACGGGTGTTGTCGCCAACGATTCGCCGTCCGCGAACAGTTCCGCAGGCTCCGCCGTTTCGAAGCGGATCGCGTCGGTGGTGAGCGTTTCGACTAACGGGTGAGTGAGGTGTGTTCCCGTAATGACTCGCGGAACCAATGCCAACGCCCGCGAGAACGACATCGCCCGAATCGCGCAAATGTGAAACTTGCCGTCGTCGTAGAGGGCGTCCGGGGCGATGCGATACCACTTGCCGTAGTTGGGGGTGTTTGCAGTCGCGCAGAGGAGCGCGTCGAAGGTGCGCTCGCCGAAGTCGCCGGAGATGGTGACGGTCATCGGGTCGTAGTTGGCGAGTTCCGCGATGACGCCCGCCAGATAGGTGATGTTGCCGCGTTCGCCGCGAGACGCTTCCCGCACTCGACGGCTCACTTCCGAATCGACGCCGAACGCCGCGACGGTGCAGAAGTAGGTCCCGTCCGCGTCGCCGAGATCAATCGCTTTGACCGTCCGCTCGGTGGTGAGGAGCCGGGCGAGATAGCGCGCCGTCATGCGCGGTGAGATCGGTTGCCCCAACGCGCGGGCGAGGTCGTTGCCGCGTCCGCCGGGAACGATGCCCAGCGCCGTCTCGCTTTTGGCGAGGACGTTCGCCGCCGCGCGGATCGTGCCGTCGCCGCCGCACACCAGCACGACGGGGGCGCGTTTTTCGGCGAGTCCAACGATCAGGTCGGACACCTCCCCCGAACTTCGCGTGACGGTCGGTTCAACGCGAACGCCGCGCTCGCGCATCGCCGCCGCGACCGTCGCGCCGATGCGTTCTCCCCGCCCCCCGCCCGCAGCGGGGTTCACGATCAGCGGGATCGGCGCGTCGTCAAACAACAAACAAGCGGCTCCATCGTAACGTTCAGCGAGACAAGAAGGCGATGCGTTCTCGCGCCGTGTCCGCGAACCGTCCTTCAGGGTTGAGTTTCAGCAGATCGTTCCATGCGTTGATCGCGTCTTCCCGTTGTCTCGCCGCATCCAGCGCGAGCGCGAGGTTGTAGCGTATCAGGTCGTCCGACGGGTCCAACTCCGCCGCGCGTTGCAGAAACGGCACCGCCTCCTGCGAGTTGCCGTTATCGTGCAGCAGGAAGCCGTAGTTCATCAAGGCTTCGGGGTCGTCGGGGGTTGCCGCCATCGCCTTTTCGAGCGCGACGAGCGCTTTCGGGCGGTACGACGCGCCGCCCTGCTTCAACGCGAGGAACCCGAAGTCCTTGAGCGTTTCCACATCGTCGGGGAACCATTCGAGCGCGCTTTCCATCATCTTGAGCGCGTTCGCGTAGTCTTTGGTCGTCGCGTACCACTCGCCGAGATAAAGGTAGCCCTCGCCCGCCATGAAGCCCATCGCGTTCGCTTTCTCAAACGACTTGACGGCGTTCTCCTGATCTTGCATCCGTTTGTAGGTCACGCCGAGCGCGTAGTGCGCGCCCGCCAGTTTCGAATCGAGTTGCACCGCTTTTTTCAAGTGAACGAGCGCGTCCTCCGGGTCGTACAGTTTGACGATCCCGCCCTTGTCGAGCCCGTAGTTCAGCAGGAAAACGCCCCAGCGATACTCGATCTGCCCGTTGTTCGGGTCGAGTTCGGCGGCTTCCTGATAGAGCCGCAGCGCCTTCAGCGTGCCGAGCGCGTCGTAGACCGTCGCCAGACGGAACGTCCACTCCGCGTTGTTCGATTGGAGGGTGACGGCGCGGTTGAACGCCGTTTCCGCCGCGCGAAGGTGAGCGCGCCATTCGTCCGTATCGCCGCGTTGCTTGGCGGCACCCGCCAGTTCGAGCAACCCTTCGCCGAGCTCCGCCTCTTTGTATGGATCGCCCGCCGCGACCGTCAGCAGTTTTTCGGAGGTCTGCACGAACGCCTCCGTGTTGCCCTGACGACGGTAAATCTCCGCCAGCCCCGCGAGCAGGTCGGGGTCGGTCGTCTCGCCGCCTTGCGCCGTGACCGCTTCGAGTTCGGCGACGGCGGCTTCCGGCTCGTCTTCGAGCAGCAGTTTCGCCAACTCCGCGCGAGCGAGCGCGTCCGGTCGGCGGCTTTCGCCGATTGGAACGACGTTTTCGCCGCGCTGCGGTTGCCCGTCTTCAACTGCAATCGCCCCAAAAAGACGAACAGGTCGGCGTTGTCGGGGGTCTCGGTCGCCGCTGTGATGAGAATCTCGACCGCCTTCAGCGTGGAGACATCTTTCAGCGCCTCGATGTGCTTCTCATAACGACCATCGACCGCCATCGCGCTGCGGATCGACAGGATCGCGTACCGCCCGTTGTCGTTGTCGAGAAAGATGTGGGCGAGGTCGTACCGCGCTTGAGCGTTGTCGGGGTCGTGCGTCTTCGCGCGGCGGTACATGTCGATCACCTTGTCCGGCTCGTTCATGTGCGCGTAGACCTTGCCGAGCGCGTAGTAAATCTGAGGATCGCGGTTGCGGTGGCGCAGCGCGATGCCGAGTTGTTCCGCCGACTTTTCGTACCAACCGTCGCGGCGTAGGATATCCGCCAGTTCCAGCCGAACATCGACGTTCTTCGAGTCGCGTTCGAGGATGGTGGACAGGTGGAAATCCGCATTCGCGGAGTCGCGCTTCTGTTTGTAGACCTGCGCGGCGACGTAGTGCGCGCCCTTGTCGAACGGCGGGTCGATCTCCTGCGTGCCGTCTCCGAGGAACGGCTTGAGCGCGTCGAGCGCGGCGTCGCCGTTCTTCATTGCCAGATGGACGCGAGCGAGCGTCAGCCGTCGTTCGCGTTCGTTCGGGGCTTGACTGAGCGCGTTTTCCGCTTGAATCCTCGCCTCTTCCAGTCGATCCAACTCGTAGCGCGGGTCGGCGACGCGCCGCACCGATTCCGCATAAGCGAACTGGAGCCGTCCGTCCGTCGGCGCCGTCTTCAGTGCCGACGCGAAATAGTCGACGGCGGCGATCACCAACCCCTTTTCGTCCATGCGGTCGAGGATTTCGCGCGCGTCTTTGTCCGACTTCGCCTTGCGGTACTCTTTGTCCAACTGCGTCTTCGCGGCGGCGAGCGTTGCCGCATCCTGCGCGGACGACGAAAACGCCGTCCCGCCGATCAACATGACGGCGATCAACCAAACGAATGTTCGTTGTATGTGCTTCATGGTGGCGCCTCCGTAAGTCCCTGCCGTGTTTCAATTCGCGCCCTCGTATGCGTCCCTTCAGTCTACTTCACTAAACGACGCAGCGTCTTGACCGTATGACGCCTCGCTTCTATACTGATCCGTGCTCCGTTACACCGACACGGCGCAGCATGGTGACGACAGAATATGGCATGAACGGGCGAAACGTCGAGGACGCGAGAGGGAGGGTCAGCATGGCTCAAGACCGATCACAGCAGGAAGCGTTGCGGCGAAAAATCGTTGAGGACTCGCGCAAGGCTGCCGGACTGCTCCCCGACTCGACCGACGAGGACGATGACGGTTCCGTCAAGATCGTCGCGGACCAGGTGAACCATGCGGAACGGTTTTGTGAGACCGCCTCGAAACCGCGTCGCGCCCTCGCGTGGGCATGGGCGTTATTTTTGTTGATCGGAAGCGTTGCGGCGGCGTTTGTCATCGGATTCGGGGCGACGCTCGTGTACTTCATCTACGGATGACGACAGGTTTATTGTGCGAGAGGATGGACGATGAAGACTCGACGGTTTGCGGCAATTGCGACGCTGGTCGCCGTCGCCCTGATCTATTCCGGTGCGTTGGTCGGATGCGCGGCGGCGGGCGGTCCTTCCGTCGGCAAGGCGGCGGGCGAAACCGCTTCCGGCAAGTATGAACAGGCGGCACAGACCTATCTCGCCGTCATCGCCAATTCCAAAGACCCCGACGCGTTGCGACAGGCTCGGCTGGGGTTGGCGGCGTTGTATATGGAACATCTCAACGAACCGACGCGCGGGATCGCGCTCTACCAGTCCGTGCTGCGCGAAGGCGGACAGCATCCCGACCTCGCCGACGCTCACTGGCACGTCGGTGTGAGCGAATACGGCTACAAACGCTTCGACGACGCCCGACAACACTTCCTGACGCTCATCCTCGACCACACCGATTTCGGGCGCGAGGCGGACGGCTGGCTCTACCTCGCCGCGTCGTACGAGATGATGCGGAAACTGCCCGACGCGGTCGATTCCTACTGGGAGTTCATGGACCGCTACCGCGAAGACGTGCGTATCCCCTACGCTCAATTCCGACGGAACGCGCTGTTGAACGGGCTGGAGATCGACCCGCCGTCGCCCGACAAGGTGCCGGAAACGCTTGTTTCGCGCGAACAAAGTCCAAGCGGCACGAGCGACAACGTCCTCGCGCGGGTGCCGGGTCAGGGCGTTCGCGTCAACGCGAACACGATGAACGACGCGCGCGTCGCCGACGGAGCCGCCGCCCGCGTCTCATTCGGACCTCTCTCACGACCGGGCGCGTGGCAAACGCTTCGCACGTTCCCGAAGTCCGACATCTTCGGCTTCAGCGCGACCGACATGATGTACGAGACGGGCGACCTGTTCGGCGGCGAAGACCTGATCGAAAGTCTCGACGGCAACGGCGCGAACTTGGACGACGCGGTGCGGCAACTGGGCATGATCTACTATCAGATCGGCGAGTACGGGAAGGCGGGCGCGTGTCTTGAAGCCGTCGTGAACATGGGCGCGGAAGAGATCGAGATGCTCATCACGCTGACCGTCTGTTATCTCAAGTTCGACGCCGTCCCGCAGGCGAAGGAGACGCTGAATCGCGCCTACAAGGACTCGGATACGGCGGTGTCGCGGATGATCAACTGGGCGGAGTTTCACCCCGACGAAACGACGGCGAAGAAGGGGCTCGAAATCGCGCTGGGCATCGACCCGGCGCAGGACGCGAAGATCAAGCGGGTCATCGCAACGCTCGAATAGGGGAGCGAAGCGCGCCACCCCTCAAAATAAGTTTGAACGCCAACGCATTGAGCGGTGTCTAACCCTGACGAACCCTCAAATCGAACGCGTCGTCGTAAGGAACCGATTACGGCGAAGGGGCGACGAGTGGACTGGACAAACGCGATTCCAACAACGGTCGACCAGTCCGTCTCCGATGAAGGGGACGCGACGCGGGAGGCGTTTGTCGAGTTCGTGGAGAAGCATCGGGAGCGGGTCTATCGTGTCGCGCGCCGCATGACGTGCTCGCACGAAGACGCGGACGATGTCGTTCAGGAGACGTTTCTCAAGGCGTTTCGGTCGATGCCGCAGTTTCGGGGCGACGCCCAAGTCGAAACGTGGCTGTACCGGATCGTGATGAACGTGTCGCTGAACCGTCAGCGAGGTCGAGAACGCCAACGCCGTTTCCTTGACCTGTTTCGGCGAGAGCCGGAGCCGTCCCCACCGATGCCAAGCGCGATGCTGGCGCACAACGAACTCCGCGACCGCGTCAACGAGGCGATTGCGACGCTTCCGCCCGATCAACGCGCCGTGGTCGTCCTGTTCGATCTGGAAGGGTTGCCGTGTTCGGAGGTCGCGCGGGCG
>JAQBWJ010000029.1 GCA_027625215.1 Candidatus Poribacteria bacterium | reverse complement strand
GCCGACGCCGAGAAACTCCAACGGACGCGCCGCAAGAGAAAGCGTCGTCGTCGTCGGGAACTCGCTGTCGCCGAGACTCGAAACGAGGCTGCGGATTACGAGCGCGGAACTCAGATAGTCCGTGTGGTCAATCTGCACGCCGACATCCAACCCGAAGCCCGACTCCTTCGTCGTGTTGTTGTCGATGATTTCGCGCACGTCGCCGAGCGAATCGATTTCGCCGTCCTCGACCGTCGCGTCGAAATGTTCCCGCTTGAACTTTTCCGGCGAGAGCAAGTCCGCAAGCGTGAAACGGTCGTTTTTGTACTGCCGTCGCACAAATCGCGTCCCGACGCCGAAGCGAACGTTGTCGACAAACGGCATCGCGGGCACCGTTGTTTCGCCCGCAACGGCGAACTGAGTCGTCAGCAGTTCGATGGAGCCGTCGAGCGTGAACTCGTCGTCCAAGATGTCGAGGATTTCCGAACTCCACGCGAGCCCGGCACGTTCCAGTCCGATCCCCGTAATGAGTTGGTTCGACACGCTCGCGCCGATGGTCGGTTTGATCGTCCCTATCGTCGGCAGTCCGAAGGCGGCGTTGACGACGCCCAAGTTGGTTTGCGCCGTCAAATTGTCGCGCCGAATCGCCTTGAGCTCCTGAACAAGGCGGTCGGCGGCGTCGCTGCGTAGGATTTCCGCTTCGCTTTGGTTCGACAGATTGCTGATCTCGTTCAGCACGTCGGACAGGCTGTCCGCGCGATCAACGAAATCTTTGGTAAGCCGTGCCTGAGCGGGCACGATCCGAATCGCCAGCCCGTGAATCTGCGCGAGACCCGCCGGGTTGTAGTCGAACGAGTCCAGATCGTTCGCCACCGCTTCGTAGGCGTTGCCCATCCCTAGCGGGCGTATCCCGCGAAACGGGAGCAACGGGGCGGTCGTGTCCTGCCCGAACGCGGAGCCCAACGCCGTCAACATCGAGCCGCACAGCAGTCCGAGCGCGAGGCGGCGGCTTCGTCTGAGAAAGTCTATCCGAATCATCTTCCGTCCCCCTCGTTCGTTACGGCAACTGCGTTTCGATCAACACGGCGAGTCGCGGCGGCAGCTGCTCTATCGTGAAGCCGTACCCCGCGATCTGTCGCAACAGATCGACCGTGAAGTTCGTTTCAACCGCGTCCTGTAGATCGCGGATCGCGTTCTGAAGGTCTACGGACAGTTCTGTCACCTGTTCGCCCGCCTCGAAGACATGGAACGTCGCCGCGCGTTGGAACACGGACTCGTCGATGGCGGGGCGCTGTCCGCCTGCCGCGATCACTCCGCCCGTCAAAACGCGGAGCGCGTCCACGACCGCCTGCCGCTGTTGCACGTCGAACTGACCGAGTATTTCATCGGGCGTCATCCCGCTGACGTCTCGGAGCATTTCGAATTTGTAGATGCTCGCAGAGTTTACATCAGCGACGAATTCGATCTTAAACAGATCGTCCCCCACCTGAGCGAGTCGTGAAACCGCCTCCATCGTGTAGAGGTAGCTCAGATAGACGTGGAGCAACGTCTCGTCCGTCGGGGAGAGGTCGAATACGACGTCGACGGAGTCCTGTTGCGGGGCTTCGAGCGTTCGCAGGTCCATCGGGTCAAGGGCGATGTTCATTTCGCTGAACACGCCGTTGAACGAGGTGATGCCCTCTTGCAGGTCGGTCTGGGCGGACGCGCTCGCAAGCGAGTCCGGCGCGGGGAGTTGACTCTGCAAATCACGCAACGCGCCGATGTCATCAAAATCGATGTGCACCCCAGCGCGTTCCATCGCCTCCGTCGCGGCGGCGATGAGCAGGTTCGCGTTTTGGACATTCTCAGGCAAGTCTTCGTCTTCTATCGACTCGACGCGGTCCGCGCAACCGATCCCGACGACGCCGATGCAGGCGAGCGCGAACGGCGCCCAACGCCGTTTCCAACTCTTAATCGCGATCATCTGATGAAATCCTTTCCCGTAAATGCGATGCCTCAGCACACACGGCGGAACCGCTATAGCGATCCCGCCGCGTGGCACAGAATATACTAACTGAGGAAAAGTGTGTAGGGTTCGGATTTATCGCAGGTACGCCACCGGATCGACTGCCTTGCCGTTGCGATGCACCTCGAAGTGGAGGTGAGGACCTTTCGCGTAGCCAGTCGCGCCCGCTTTGGCGATCCGTTCTCCCTGAGCGACCTTCTCGCCACGCCGGACGGTGATCTCCGAACAGTGGGCGTACCGCGTTTCATATCCGCCCGGGTGTTCCACGACGACGAGCAAGCCGTAGCCGCCGAGTCGTCCCGCGTAGGTGACGGTCCCGGCGCGCGCCGCCTGAATCCGACCGCCTTGTCCGCACGCGATATCAACCCCTTTGTGCATCGTGTAGCGTCCGCTGATCGGGTGTTGTCTCATCCCGTATTGCGATGAAACGCGACCCGGAGCGGGCGTGACCCACTTTGTCCGCGCGACGGCGACGCTCTGCTTCGCCACGCTCGGTTTCGGCGGTTTCGCGCCGGGCAGAAACAGTTCTTGACCCGCGCGAATCATATTTGGGTTGGTGATCCCGTTCGCCTTCGTGATCTGGGCGATGGACACCTGGTACGTCAGCGCGATGTCTTCCATCGTGTCGTTTCGTTCGACAACGTGGAGCCGACCCTTGCGGTCGGGAATACGCAGTTTCATATCCGGTGTCAGCGTGCGGCTGGATTTGATATTGTTGACCGCCAGCAACGTCGACAGATCGGTCTGGTAACGTTGGGCGATGGCGTAAAGGTTGTCGCCGCGCTTGACCGTGTGGTACGTCCAGCGAACGAGGTTGGGGTCTATCGCGGGAGCCCGTTCCGCTACAGTCGACTCAGCCGGAGTCGAAGCGGTCTCAGTTGCGAGGTCAAGCGGCACGGCATCTCCGCCGCCTGCGCCAACGGAACTGTAATCAATGTCGCCGTCAAGGAACGAATCGAGGGAATACCCGGCTTCCGGTCCACCGAGTCCTTCCGGTAGGTTGTCCACATCGGCCGGTTGCGTGGATTGGGGCGCGCGCATCGCGGCAACGCCGAGTACGGATCCCAACACCAACACGAATAACGCCAATCGCGCGAAACCCCCGCGCGGGGCGGGTTCCTGTGGACGCTGAGGCGGTTGATAAGACGGACCTTGTCGCTTGTAATCGACGTGGTTCGGGTGTTGGCGCGGACGAAATTCTCGCGTTGTTCGAGTCATGATCTTCCCTTTGAGATCGGCGGCGAACATCGCGCGATGTTTCGTCCCGTCTCATTGATTTCTTTTTCAGAACGGCGACGCCTCCATCCAATGAAGCGCGTCAGCGGTCCCGTCAAACCGAACGGCGCGGCGTTGCTGATGTCAACGAGAGGCGCAACCGGCTTGATAACTGTTTTCTAATATATCACCGATCTCGGCGCGTGTCCGCTCGAATTGTCTCATCGGATAAAAACATCCGATTTCACAACCCACATTACGCTGATGATCGACACTCCGTTCCACCCATCGCGCGACGGGCGATTCACATTCTTATCCGATCCACCCCGAATGGGCAGACTGATCCTTGTATCGGTAAAATCGCGTCTTGTCCGTTAGTATTTACGATTCGAGTTCGCCGAGATTCCATCCGCCGTCTAGCGTCTCAACGCGACCCGTCTTGTAGTGCGCGCGCGGATGCGTGAGGCACAACGCCTCGAATACGACAGCGTCCACATGGGCGAACTTCGTCACGGGGAGTTTGCCGTCCTTCAACGCGACTTCCTTGCGCCCAATCGTCGCCATGCCCATTCCGGCATAGACGACGCCGACCGCGATGGAGTTCACGTTGATGTCGCATGGACGCAGTTCAAGGGCGAGTTTGATTAATCCGCGTTCCATCAGCCGTTTTGATTGGGCATAGTGGCGAAGGTAGTCGGACGGATACTGCTTCCACTCCGTGACGTAGGAGGAGATGCCGAGAATCGCGCCGCGAGACAACCGATCCGGCGAGGCGTGGTCGTTCTTGCGGAGCCACTCGGCGGCTTCTCGCGCGAATCGCACCGGAGCCGTCGCGTTGATGTAGCGTTGCTCGCGGATTCGTTCTGGTGTGAGGTCGTCTCGATAACAGACGCCCGCGTTGTCGACCACCACGTCCAGACGACCGTAGTTGTCCATCGCCTCCGACAACACGCGCGAGCGGTCGCGTTTTTGGGTGAGGTCGGCGCGCAACATCCGCGCTCGTCCGTTGCGGATGAGATCGGCGTGGTCGGAACGAAAAGCGTCCTCCGCCCGAACAGCGTCTTCCGACGCGCCCCGATGGAAAAGGACGACATTCGCGCCTGCGTCGAGATACCCCTCCGCCAGCGCGCGCCCGATCCCCCTCAGTCCGCCCGATATGACGACCGTACGCCCATCGTGCGACAGGTCCATCGCCGTGCCGCTCATGCGTTGTCCTCGTGATTTGTCGCGTGTTCAAGTAATGCCCGTCGGCAAACTGCGGGGAACGCTAGCATGGGTTTCAACCGCAAGTCAAGTCTTCGGCATACGTTTGGTGTATCCTAAATGGCACAGATGATACCTCGTTACCCTGCCCACGCTTGCGTTTCCGTCTGAACGGTCTCGCCCGAAGAAGCCGCTTTTCCGATCATGATCGACAGATAGTGATCTTGACACGCTTCGGCGAGCGGGTAGAACTCGCTGCCGTCGCGGATGCCTTCGTCCATTTTAAGAAGGCACGTACCGACGGCAATCTCGTCGTCGGAGAGGCGTCCCGGAGCGAGCGGATTCCGGTAGAACCACTCGTCGCCCACTTGAATGCCTTTATGGTAAGACCCCTCAAGATTGCCGTTCAGACCCGCGTCGTGACGGGTGAACGGGACGCGAATCGGCGTCAACGGGTCGGTAAGGTAAGTCGCTTGGTGGTCGATTATTTCGCCGCGTTCACCGCGCGCCATGACGCGCTGTCCCCGGATATAACTGAAGTACTGATCGCCCGTGAAGTCGAAGACGCCGAGCCGCTCGCCGAACTGAAGCGTCGCAATCTGTTGTTGAGAGGTCTTCACTGAGTTGTCGTCCGTTGCACCGTCGCGCGACGGGCTGGCGACAATCGGCTCTTGGAAACGGACGGCGCGGATCGTCGCGTTTTCATGCCCGATGCCGAGCAGTCGCCGAATCAGGCTGACGCCGTGATAACCGTGACAGACAGCCACCTGCGCCTGCGAGATCGCGCCCATCTTCCCGCTCCGCGCGAAGGCGATTCGAGCGGCGTGGTGCGGTTGGAGATGGTACTGCTCGGCGACCTGAACGTACCCGCCCGCCGCCGACACATCTTTATACAGCGCAGTCATCTCTTCAACTGTGGGAGCGGGTGGCGTTTCGGACAGCACGGGGATTCCGCGACCGACCAAGTCGCGCACCATCTCCGGGTTCACGGACCACGGAACGGACGACACGACGAAGCGAGGCGTCTCCGCACGCAACAAGTCGTCCACCGTGCGGAACGTCTTGATGCCAAACTGCGATTCCAACTCGTCACCGCGTTCCGCGCGACGCGCGACAACTCCTGTGACGCGGAATCGCTCAGGGCAAGCGCTCGCCACCCGCAGAAAGAACTCGGTGCGCCATCCCGCGCCGACGATGCCGAAGGTGATCGGTTCCATCGCTAAAGTCTCCATTTTATTTTGAATAGTAACGCGACGCGCCATCTTATCACGGGAACGGCGTCTCTGTTTGATTCGGAAAGATGACTCTCAAGTTGGGAATGTGGTATGGTAGGAGTACCTATTCGGTATCGTCCTAGAGAATCGCGGCTTCAAATGTAAGGAGTTGCCGCACCGACGGATTCATCGCGGCGGCACGATGTCAGGGAGGCAGTTCCGTGTATAAGACGTTTCAGTCCGGCATGTTGTCGTGGAGCGCGCGCGTCGGCGGCGGGATGATCGCCGTCGCGTTCATCGCCGGGTGTTCCGGAGGCAGCGCGATGAACCTCGCCAAAAAACAGGAGCAGGCGGGCGACTACAACGCCGCCGTCACTTCCTACGAACAGATCGCAACGACCGCGCCCGGCACACCGGAGGCGCGTCAGGCGAAACTTGCCGTCGCGCGCATCCAACTAAGCGATTTGAAACAGACCGAACAGGGCGTGGCGACCTATCGCAGCGTCGTCGACTCCGACCCGAAGTCGGACGAAGGGTTGACGGCTGCCTATCAACTCGGACTTCACTACTTCCGGTTGGAAGATTTCGACAACGCCGCGACCTCGTTTCAAGGGGTCATCAACGCTCAACCGACCAGCGAGACCGCCGGGAACGCCCAACTGATGCTCGCCAAGACCTACGAAAAAGCGGGGAAGTTGGCGGACGCCGAGCAGACTTACAACGCCTTCTCGTCTCTTCACGCTGAGAACCCCAACGCCGCGATTGCGCTGGAAACGCGCGCGAAACTGTTGGACCAACTCGGCAATAAGACGGAAGCGATTGCGTCGCGTCAACGGATCGTGCGCGAGTTCGGGAATACGACCGGAGCGCAGGAAGTCGTCGAGTTGGCAAAGCAAGGGCTGCAAGCGGAAGGCGCGGTCGTCCCATCCGTATTAACGCCGGAGACCATGTCCGACACGGAACGCGCCCAAATGAGACGCGAGAACATCCGCGACCGCGACCGCCCGCAATCGACACGCTCGGCGGCGGAGACGGTGCGGCGAGCGAACATCTTCGGCGTGAACGCGGACGACCTGATGTCCTCTATGAACATCACGACGGACGAACAGGGGACGATGTACGACGCGATGTTCTCGATGGCGACCGTCATGTTCTTGAGCGAACAGTACAAGGACGCAGGTGCCCTGTATCAACGCGCCATCGAACTGGCGGAAGAAGACCAAGACCGCAACGGGGTCTGGGAGAACTTGGGTCCGTCGTATCAAGGGTTGGCGAGCGTCTATAAGAAACTGGGGTTAAACCAACTCGCCTCGCAAGCGATGAGCGACGCGATGAAGAGCAACCCCCAACTGCTTGACCAGATCATCGACAGCGGGTTGGTCGATTACGGCTCCGGCGACTACGAACGCGCTATCGAGATTTGGCAGGGGATCGCGGGCATCAACCCCGGCAAAGACGGCACGATCTTTTACAACATCGGACTCGCGTACAAGCATCTGAAAGACACGCCGAGCGAGGTCGAGGCGTTTGAACACGCCGTCGCCGCAAACCCGGACGACAAGGACGCGCTACAAAGCCTTGCCGAAGTGCTGTACTACCGCGCGAGCCAGCGCCAGCGTTCCTACCTGTTCCAAGACGCGGTGGAGGACAAAGGCACGGCGGATTCGTACCTTGAAATCGGGATGCTGTCCGCGAAGTTTGGGTATTGGGTCCCGGCGCAGTCGCAGTTCAACATCGGCGCGCGCGTGGCGAAGAACGAGGAGAAGTTGGAACTCGCCGCCGGGATGAACGCGATGAAGGCGGTGGCGATGCTCCAACGAAGCCCCGACAAGCCGGAAGCGGCTGTCGAGACGCTCCAGCCCGCATTGACGGCATTTCCTGAGAGTTATCTCGTGCGCTATGCGTCGGCGATGTTCGCTCAGGCGAAGGGCGACAAGGAGAAGGCGGTCGCGGAGTACAAGAAGGCGATTTCGTTGAAGCCGCGCGATTCCGAGCCGGTGAGATCGCTGGCGAGTTTCTATCTCGCGCAGGGCGACAAGGCGGCGGCGCTTGCGACATACGCGGCGTTCATGGAGCAGAACCCCTCGAACGACGCGATCCGTCAGGCTCACGATCTCCTCAAACTGGAGACGACCTCGCAGCCGACGGGGATGCAGTAAACATCAACGGCGAATTCGGCGTCGGTGAATGGAGCAACCCTTCACCGACGCCGATTTCATGTCTAGACCGAAGGCGCGGAACAAGGACCATATGGCGATATCAACTCGCGGCTATGCGGACACGGCGGAGAGGGTCGCGCGGGAAGCCGGGCGCATCCTCGTCGGGTACTTCGAGCAGCTTGAGCGGATCGACCTAAAAGGACACGGAAACCCCGTCACCATCGCGGACAGAACATCGGAGAAGTACGTGCGGGAGGCGTTTCTCGCCGAGTACCCGGACATTCCCGTGTTCGGCGAGGAGTACGGGATGGACGGTCACGAGATTGGGGACATCGCCAAAGCGTGTTGGGTGGTCGATCCGTTGGACGGGACGGTGAACTTTGCGACGGGTTCGCCGATCTTCGCGGTGTCCATCGGGCTGTTGATGGACGGCAGTCCTGTCGTCGGAGTCATCTTCGATCCGTTGCGGAACCAGATGTTTACGGCGACGCTCGGTGGTGGCGCGACGCGGAACGGCGTCCCGATGCGAGTGTCGGAGCGAAAGTTGTCGGACGGGATATCGCCCGTCGGCGTGTCGGGAGACATCATCCGCAGCCGACCGGAGTTCTTACAGCACTTCAGCAAGGGGCGCAGCATCGGGTCGGCGGCGTTGCAGTTGTCGTACGTCGCGGCGGGGATATTCGACGCGGCGTTGGACGAGTACACGTCGCTGTGGGATGTCGCGGCGGGATGGTTGCTCGTTCATGAAGCGGGCGGCGTCACGACGCATTGGGGCGGCGCGCCGATCTTCCCGAAAACAAAAGACGATCCGGCATTTCGGAGCGAGGTGGTGAACTTCGTCGCAAGCAACGGGCTCGAACACGACCTGCTTGCGGAGTGGACGAAGGGTTAACGTTGCGGGGGCGACTAGCCGGTCGCCCCTACGGTTGTACTGTTAGCCTGCCGCTGCTTGTTGTTCTTCCATGACGGCGCGGATGCCGGGCCACTCGCGCCAAATATCCTTGTAGGCGTCCAAACCGACCTCGCCGCAATCTTTGTGGCGGATGCGGAAGATGACGCCGTACCGGATGTTCGGGGAACTGTTGGGCGCGGCGCAGTGGACGATCTGGTGGTGGGCGATTACCACGTCGCCGGGTTTGCCGGTAATCATCACGGGCGGCTCCGGCAGGTCGATCTGCGGCATCCCGTTCGCCAAGACTTCGTGACCGTGTTCGATGAAGTAGTCCTGAAACGCGCGATGCGACTTGGGCCACACGGTGAAGTTGCCGCTGTACGGCTTCGGCACGTCGTTCAGGTAGCAGACGGCGAGTCCGGTGAAGCCGCGACTGTAAACGCCCTTTTCCATGCCGTTCAAGCCGCTGCCGAGTCCGTCGAGATGTCCGCGCGGTTCTCTCGCGTCGGCGTAGACGGGACCGGGGAACCGCAAGCCGATCTGTCCGCCTCCGGCGTGGTTCACGTTGCCTTCACCCAGCATCGACTCTAGGAGCGACCGGACGGGCGACACGTTGAACAGGTCGGTGATGGCGCTGTGGCTGCGCGCTTCCTTGCAATAGGACTGTGAGCGAAGCGTCGGCAAGTCTTCCTTGTTCATGCCCTCCGTGCCGAGCGAGTGGTTGATGACCTGCATCGCGGCATCAACCATGATCTGCGGGATCGCGCCGGGAATGACCACATAGCCGTCGTCGTGAAACTGCTTCTTTTGCTTGACAGTCAACTCCATCGCGTCGTCTCCTTATCTATCCAATGAATCGGTTGGCGGCGCACCTCAAGTTCGTTAGGGCGAGACGATACTGCAAGGCGCGGCGTTTGTCACGCCCTTCTCGCCACAAAAATTCAACATCATGCAACACATTTTTTTGGACGTGATTCAACGGTCATCGGCGTTTCGGTCGCTTTTCGGATGGTGCGCGTTGCATTTGTTGTACGGGACACTGTCGTTCAAGAGTGAAACTCTCAACATCTATAACGCGAAATTAAATAGAAATACTACATTTCTTCTTAGTTTTCGACGGATTCGTTCGACGAGCGTTTAGAGCGCCGCCGCCCACGCTTTCAACGCTCGCGCCATCACA
>JAQBWJ010000028.1 GCA_027625215.1 Candidatus Poribacteria bacterium | reverse complement strand
CTTGACAGGCGCTTCGTCCGTGTACGCCTTCGCGGGATCGATGTCCTTGTAGAGCGCGTCGCCGAGCAGTTCCAACCCCTCGATACCGAGCACTTCACCGCGAAACATCGGCCCGCGCCAGATCGGGACGGACGCAAACGCCTCCTCGATGTTCGTGAGATATTCCTGCTGTACGTTGCGCCAGTTCGCCATGAACTCGCCGTCCACGTCGGGCGGCAGGATGCGGTTGATGACCACCGCGTCGATGGTCAGCCCATACAGGCAGAAGTACATGAACGCCCGTTGCGTTTCCTTCAACACCATCTTTTCAGGGTTCGTGACAAGCCGCACCGTCGTGACGGAGGGATCGCGCAGAATCGCGTCCACCCCCTCCAACCGCTCGAACAACGATTCGATGTTTTGGAAATAGGCGTCCGACGGCATCTCGAAATTCGCCATCTGTTTGACGAACGGACGCGCCACTTTGACGACGCTCCGCTGCAACCGGAACACCTTAGTCATGTACCACTCCAACGACTGCGGCACGCTGATAAATCTCAGCGATTCCCCAGTCGGCGCGCAGTCGAGCAGCACCACGTCGTACGTCTCGTCCTTCACATACTGGTTGATGTAGAGGAGGCTGCAAATCTCCTCCATGCCGGGAAAGATGGCGAGCTCTTCCGCCGCGACGGAGTCGATGCCGGAGACTTTCAGGATCGTCGTGATATAGGAGTAGACCTCGTTCCAGAAGCGTTTGATCTCTTGCTGAATCTGAATCTCTTGGATGTCGAGGTTCTCGCGGATCGGGACGGGCTGCCCGCCGTGATGGTCCATTAGTCGGCGGTCGAGGTCGAACGAATCGGCGAGCGAGTGCGCCGGGTCTATCGACATGACGAGCGTCTTGACGCCCCGTTTGGCGAGCGTCAGCCCCGTCGCCGCCGTGACGCTTGTCTTCCCGACGCCGCCCTTCCCCGTATACAGGATGATCCGCACGATGGTGCCTCCTCCAGCCGCTGTCCGGTTCCATGAAAGAATGTCGTTGATACCGAATGATACATGATTCCGCTCGGAAAATGCTTGAAATGGATGTCAGTCTTAAAGATTCTTAATACTTAGACAGTGGGAATGGTCGGCGTACATGAGGATGGGGCTCGGATCGTTCCAAGCCCCATCGGTCTTTACAATTCTGAAAACGCGGCTATCGCAGACGAATCACGAGGTTCGTGATATCGTCGCCGTCCTGCTCGACGCCACCGACGGTCATGTGTCCGTCGAAGAACTGGCACCATTCGCGCGCCTGACGTTGAAGTTCGTCGATCAGTTCCTGCGGCGACGAGTCCTTCATCTTTTCGATGAGCGCTTCGATCCGCACGTCGCCGAACTCTTGCGTGCGGTCTACTGCCGTCGCGCCGGGCGGGAAGTACGGCGCTTCGATGATCCCGTCCGAATAGCAGACGAGCAAATCGCCGAATTCGTATTCAATCGTTTCGGAGACGTAGTCAGCGCCCAACTGGATGCCAAGTTGGAATGTCTGCGACTTCAACCCGACGAATTCACCCGTCTTCATCCGGTAGAGGTACGGGTAGGACTGTTGCCCGGCGTTCGTGTACGTGATCGTGCAGGCTTCTCGGTCGATCAACATACAGACGTACGTCATGAAAAGCGTCGCGCCGAACACGTCGCAGATGATGTTGTTGATCGCCTTCGTCACGTCGATAACGTTCGGGTCGATGTTTTTCTGCGTGTAGGACGCGCTTCGAGCGAGCAGCATCAGCAGCCCGGCGTTCAACCCGTGTCCCGTCGAGTCGGCGAAGATGACGATCAGTTTGTTCGGGTCGTCCAACTGAATGAAGTCGTAATAGTCGCCGCTGACGCCTCGCGCGCCTGTGTAGGTGATCGCAAACTCCGAATCGCCGAAGTTGGGCGATCCTTGCGGCAGCGCGAGTTGCTGCGTCGATTCCGCCTGTTTGATTTCACCTTCGGCTCGCGCTTTCGCTTCCGCTTCGGCGACGGCTTTCGCGTTCGTATTCCTGATGTTCTCCTGCTGCATCTTCACGAGGTTCAGCAGAAAGTTGATCCCCACGTCGGGGGCGTCGCGGAAGGTCTGAGTCAAACCGTTCTGGTCGTAACTGAGGAGCGTCGTCTTGCCGTTTGCGACGAGGGTTGCCGTTCGAGGCGACCCTCCCAGCAGCGACATTTCACCGACAATCTTGCCGGGAGGCATAACGATCCCCAAGTCTTTTCCTTCGAGAATCACGCGGATGCCGCCCTCGACGATCACCCACATCACCTCGCCGATGTCGCCCTCGTTGCACAGCAGGTCTTTGTCGACGAACTGGATCGCGTCCATCTTCCCGGCGATGGTGTGCAAATCGTCGTCGTTGATCCCGTTGAACACGTCATAGGGACGGAGTATCTGCGCGATCTCATCGTTCGACATTTCGACGGGCGTTGGAATCGCGTAGTTGGAAACGGCGGTAGGTTTCTCATCGGCGGGTGTCTCTTCGGGCGCGGACGCTTCTTCCATCGACGCCGCGAACAGGTCGTCCAGCGACATTTCGCCATCGTCCGTCGCGGTTGCCACGCCTCCGTCGTCCGCGAACAGGTCGTCCAACGACATCGAGCCGTCGTCCGATGCTTCTGCCGTCGCGGTCGCCGTGTCCTCATCCCCCATTGCAAAGAGATCGTCCAACGACATCGCGTCTTTTGACGCGGGGGCTGGCGCTTTGGTTGCCGTTTCGCCGCCCATCAGCGCGTCGAGCGACAGTTCGTCGGAGGTTTCTTCCGCCTGGGGCTCATCTGCCGTGAGCGCCTCCAGCGCGGATAGCGGGTCGTCTGCCTCTGTATCGTCCGCCGCGAGCGCGTCCAACGCGGCGAGTTCGTCGCCCAGATCGGGGGAAGCGTCGAGCGCGATGGGCTCGTCGTCTTGCGGGGCTTCCGGCTCTTCGAGACGCGCTTTCGGTTCGGGCTTGGCGGCTTCTTTGTCGACGCTTTGCATCCACGCGGGCGCGCCGTGACGCTTTCCGGCTCCCGGAACGGCTATGTCGATGCCCGCCGATTTGACGAGGTTTGCAATCGGATCATTGGATACGGGGGCGGTGTCCGTGTCACCGTTGTCGGACGAACGCGATGCGACGCTCGCGGGCAGCGCCGATCCCGCCTTCAACCGCTGGAAAAAATAGCGGCGAAGTTGCAGTTTGCGCCGAATATCGAGTTTGGCGTAGTGCTCGTCAAACTTTTCCGGTTCGCTGTCCGCGATACCCGCGAGTTGTTCAAGGGTCGATTCGGTGAACCATCTCGGTTCTTCTTGATTGGGTAACGATTCCGCCACGTATCTCGTCCTTTCGCGTCAAGCGTCTCATTCCGCAGCGCGTTTGTGCCCGCTAGTATGAGACGGGACACGTCACGAAGTCAACGCCCCAACCGGATGCGTGTCGCGCCATACCGCCTTTAACCGTCAAACAACACGCGACGGGAATTGTCGCCTTATTCGACCGCCTTCAGGAGCCGATCCGCCCGCACCGCTTGCCCCTTTCGCGCCGATTCCGCGACGCACTCCGCGACATAGACGGCGTTCCTCGCACCCGCCGCGACGACGGGAGGCGTATTCCGTTGGCGGATCGCGTTCCAAACACCATCGTAAAACGGCTGAGGATTCGGGTTTTCAGGGATGGATGTGTCCGAAAAGGCGTTGCGCGATCCGATGACGGTGATACGCGGCAGCGGCATCGCTGCGCTCGTTGTGAACGACGGGTAAAACGACACTTCGACGGCGGGCGGCTTCTCGAACCGAAGCAACGCGGACAGCGTCGAAGGCGGCGCGTTGCCCGACGCATTCGGCGCGGCGGACACTTCCACCAACGTCGTATGGTTCAGCATGAGCGCGTAGTCGAACAGGTGGAAGCCGTCTTTCAACAGATTCGCGTTGTCGTTCGGCGTCACGGACGCGGCGAGTTTGATGACCTGCGCTTCGCCGACTTCACCCCCGTCGATGCGCGAGCGCGTGTGCACGAACGCATGGTCCCAACGACGCAAATGCGCGACCGTCAGCACGACCCCCTTGCGGCGCGCCGCCTGTATCAGTTGATCGCATTGGGCGGACGAGCCTGCCATCGGCGGATCAAGAAGCACATGTCGCCCCGCGTCGAGGCATTTCTGCGCGTGGCTAAAGCGGGACGGATAGTCGTTCCCCGCCACGAAGACGGCGTCCACCTGACGGTTGCCGAGCAGGTCGTCGAGACTCTCATACGCCGCCGCATGAACGCGCGACGCCCATCCGACCCCGCGCGTCGGGGCGGAGTTGTAGAGGGCGACGATTTGAAAGTGGTCGGGCTGAGATTCGACGACGGGCAGATGCGGCGATTCCGCGAACGCTTCCGCTCCGACAATGCCCAACCGGATCGCATTCATAGACGACATGACTCCCTAGTGCTCGTTACTTTAAAGTGCGACGATGCCGCGAAACACCTCGTTACATTGGTCATCGAGCGCATCCGTCAACGTTTTTGGCGAGGGGCAGACAAAGACGGGGACACTCGTTCCATATCATACCACGCCGGAGCGATTCTCGTCGCGCGCAACCAAAGCGGGGTATCCCCTCAATGGGTGATGATATTCGGTAAACCCCCCATCCCCGCGCTACGCGCCCTTGCGTCGCGAGTTCTCCCCGCAGAGGAAAGGGTGGGTCGGCTGACTCCCGTTCAAACGCAGGTTAACAGCCTTTCGACGTGTTAACCCATAAATCCCTGTGTTTGAGCGGGTTTAAGGGATTTTCACGCCGAAAAAAGTGTTCACTTGAGCCCACTTGTGCCCACTTCTGTTAACTTCTGTTAACCCCCCTACCATCCGCGTTTCCTCAACAGACGATGAGTTTCCGTGAACTCCCCCCTTTACCCGCGCTACGCACCGTCGCAAGGGAAGGGGTTGGCTGACTCTCGCTCAACCGTTCCCTCGAACACAGAAAACCACACGAGTTGAGAACGCGAAACCGTCTTCAACCGACCGCGATTCCCGCCGTGATCGAGCTCGTGGTTGAACACGCCTGTCGGTCGGCGGAAAACTTGAATCGCCTGTCAATCAATGGCTATCGTTCCCCCCGTAACCGGGACCGCGCCCAACATGAACGAGAGGTGTCGCATGAACTACCCCTTCTGGGAGGTTCCCTATCTCGGTGGCGGCATGTTGATCGGGTTGATTGCGACGCTGCACGTGTTCGTGTCGCATTTTGCCGTCGGCGGCGGATTGTTCCTCGCGCTGATGGAGCGACGTTCCTACCGCAACAACGACACGGAACTTCTCTCCTACGTCAAGAAGCACACGAACTTTTTCCTCTTGTTGACCGTCGTGTTCGGGGCGGTCTCCGGCGTCGGCATCTGGTTCAGCATCGGGCTCGTTCACCCGGAGGCGACATCACTCCTGATCCGCACATTTGTGTGGGCTTGGGCGATTGAATGGGTCTTCTTCGCCGTCGAGATTGCCGCCTTGCTCGTCTACTACAGCACATGGGACAAACTCGCCCCGAAGACGCACAACCTCGTCGGGTGGATCTATTTCGTCTCATCGTTCATGAGCCTCATCGTCATCAACGGCATCCTGACGTTCATGCTGACGCCGGGCAAATGGCTTGAGACGGGGTCGTTCTTCGACGCCTTCTTCAACCCGACCTATCTCCCGTCGCTCATCATGCGTACGTCGATCACGCTCGCATTGGCAGGCGTTTACGCGATGTTCACCGGCTCGTTCGAGCGCGAGGCATTCAAGGTGCGGATCATCCCCCACGCAAGTATTTGGCTGATGTCGGCAGTGCCGCTGCTGCTCGTCGGGCTGTGGTGGTATTTTCAGATGATCCCGCCGTTGTCGCAGCACATCGTCAAAGGCGGCGCGCCGATTGTGCAGATGTTTGCGGCTCTGAGCGTCTTTTTTTCCGCAATCGTCTTCCCGTTTGCGTATTTTCTGGCTTACCGATACCCCCGTTATTTCTCTCCGGCGTTGGGGGTGCTGTTTCTGATCATGGCGTTGGGCGCGACGGCGGTGACGGAATGGGTGCGCGAAGCGGTGCGGAAGCCTTACGTCATCTACGGGGTGATGTACTCGAACGCGATCTACAAAAACGACCTCGCGCGATTCCAACAAAACGGTTTTCTCAACGAAGCGAAATGGACGACGGTGCGCGAGTTCGATCCGAACGACCGCGCTCAACTCCTCGCGGCGGGCGAGCAGATGTTTCGCGGACAGTGCGGGCATTGCCATACGACGGACGGGTTCAATGGGGTGAAGCCGCTCGTCTACGGGTGGGGCGAGCCGTTCCTCTACGAACAGATCGGGCGACTGAACGAACTCCGGCGATTCATGCCCCCCTTCGTCGGGAACGACGAGGAACGTCGCGCATTGGCGGCGTGGCTCTACGAACTGAACGGCGAGATTCCGCCCCTCTCAGACGCGAAGGGAGCGCGCGATGGCGTCGCCGAATCCCGCTGACCTGATCCCCTCGGCGGGCAACATCCCGCTGCCGGGACCCGAATGGCTGTTCCACGCGCTGCTCGTGTTCACATTCATCCTGCACATCATCCCGATGAACTTCGTGCTCGGCGGCGGCGTGACGACGCTTTATGCGGAGATCATGGGATCGCGCCGCAACGACGACCGCTTCCGGCGATTGGCGCGCGGACTCGCCCAAATCACCCCGTACGCAACGGCGGCGGCGATCACGACGGGTATCGCGCCGCTGTTGTTCGTGCAGGTGTTGTACGGGCAGTACTTCTACACGTCGAGCGTGTTGATCGGCTCGTTTTGGATCAGCGTGATCGCGCTGTTGATCGTCGGGTATTACGGGCTGTATCGAAACTCGTTCCGCGTCAAACATGGCAAGTCGTTGTCGATGTGGACGGCATGGGGGTCGTCGATCATCTTCATCGTGATCGGCTTCATCTATTCCAACAACATGACCCTCATGCTAACGCCGGAGAAGTGGCGCGATCTCTACGCGGCGGGTGGGCACACGTTGAACTTGTCGGAGCCGTCGTTGTACCCCCGTTATCTGCATTTTCTCGTTGGGTCGATAGCGGTGTCGGGGGCGTTGGTTGTCGCGTACGGACTGTTCGCGTGGAAGAAGGACGACGGGTACGGACGATGGCTTGTTCGCGCGGGAGCGTTTCAGTTTATCGCGGTGACGGGGGCGCAGTTCATCGTTGGGTTCACGTTTCTGTTCGCGCTGCGCGAGGAGTGGCGAATGATCTTTCTCGGCGGCAGCGTCTACGCGACGGGGCTGTTGTTGGCGGGATTGACGTTCGCGGTTGTCTCGATGGCGTTGTTTCTCATCGCCGCGTTGAGAGATCGTCCCGCAACGCCCGCTATCGCCGGGATGATCGCCCTCGCCCTGACGATCACGTTCATGGCGATGATGCGCGACGCCCTTCGCCGACACGCGCTGGAGCCGTTCGTCACATCGTTCAACGTCGTCCCGCAGACTGTCGTGATGACGGCATTTTTCGTGTTGTTTGTCGCGGCGTTGGCGATCATCGGGTGGATGGTGGCGATTGTGTTGCGCGCTGGCAAATCGACGGGCAAGGCGTCCGATTAGTTGGTCAGTAGGGCTTTGATGGCGCGTTTGAGCTCGTTGTTGTCCGTCCGCGTCTTCACCAACGACGCGGCGACGACTTCGCTCGCTCCGACGAACTCCTCGACCGAGAAAATGACGACGGGCGTCGTCCGAATCGCCGAAAGCAACTCCGAGCCGGAGCCGTCGGGCAATTTCAGGTCGAGAAGCACCAGATTATACGAGTCGGCGATGAGTTTCGACTTCGCCTCTTTCAATGTCGTCGCGTGTTCGATATGGGCGACCTCGTCCAACACCGCTTGTACGATATGGCGCACGTCTTGATCGTCTTCAACGTGCAAGATTCGTGGCTTGTCTCCATTGCGCGACGACACCGCCGCGCGGACGGCATTCGTCAGCCGCCGCTGGTCAATCGGTTTGTCGATCCAATCGACCACCTTGAAGGCGTGTCCGTTTAGTTCGCTCTTGCCGTCCTTCGCCACGGCGGAGACGACGATGATCGGCAGGTCTCGCGTCGCCGGATCATCGCGCAGTTCCCGCACGAACGACACGCCGCTCTCGTCGGGCAGCAACAGGTCGAGCGTCATCGCCGCGTATGACCGCGCCTTCAAGCGGTCTCTGGCGTCGGCAATCGAATGAACGATATCGGGGTGGAACCCGGCTTGTCGCAGCATGATGGGATGACGGGTCGAATCGGGCGACGATGTGGTGATGATCTGCGCCGGGAAACGCGCCGGAAGTTCAAACCAAAACGTGCTGCCGACGCCCAGTTCCGATTCGACATGGATCGTCCCGCCGTGCTTCTCGACAATCGCCTTCGAGATACTCAACCCAAGTCCCGTGCCGCCTTGTTGCCGCGTGTTCGAGGAATCGACCTGTGTGAACTTCTCAAAGATCGCCTCCAGCGCGTTTCGCGGGATGCCTTTGCCCGTGTCGGTCACGGAGACGCGAACGGTTCCGCCTCTCTGTATCGCCGAGATCGTGACATTGTCGCCTCGCGTCGAGAACTTTGCCGCGTTTGACAACAGGTTCGCCATCACCTGCATCAAACGGTCGGGATCGCCGTTGACCACCGCCGTCGAGTCCGCATCTTCCAGGACGAACTCGACGCCGTACTGTTCCGCATACCCGCGATTCGCCAGCAAGGACTCCTCAACCAACTGCGCGATCTTGATGGACGCTTGTCCGAACGCGACTTTCCCTGATTCGATCTTCTCGATATCAAGAATGTCGTTGATGAGCCGCACCAACCGCTCGCTGTTCGTCCGCGCAATCTTCAATAGAGCGCCTGCCGAGTCGGGAAGTTCGCCCGCCGCGCCGCCCAGTATGAGGTCTAACGACCCGCGTATCG
Source organism: Candidatus Poribacteria bacterium (assembly GCA_027625215.1). GTDB lineage: Bacteria > Poribacteria > WGA-4E > JAQBWJ01. The sequence goes on along the minus strand of JAQBWJ010000028.1, from coordinate 1,064 downwards.
ACGTGAGCGGCGTTCGCAGTTCGTGGCTCACCGTCGAAATGAACTCATCCTTCATACGGTCGATCTTCTTGCGCTCGGTGATGTCGTGGAAAATCGCCCGCGTCGAGACGGGTTGCCCGTCCTCAAATCGGCAGTTCACATCGCCTTCGACGGTGATGGCTCCGCCGTCCTTCGTGATGAAATCGACTTCAATTCGTCCCACATGCTCGCCCGACATCACCTGACGGAACCTCTCGACGCATCGCGGCAGGCACACGGGGTCGATGATATCGAAGATCGTCTTGTCGGCGAGGTCTTCTTCCTCATATCCGAGTGTCCGTCGCCACGCCTTATTCACATAGAGGAATCTGCCGTCCGCGTCGATGCTTTGGATCAGGTCGTTCGCGTTCTCGAACAAGTCGCGGTAACGCTCTTCGCTCTCGCGGATCGTTTTCTCGGCGGCTTTCTGAGCGGAGATGTCTCGGATGATGGACGCGACGCCGATCACCTTCTCGTTCGCGTCCCGAATGGGAGACACGCTCAACGACACGTCGAACCGTTGCCCGTTTTTCGTTTGGCGGACGGTTTCGTACGCCTCGACAGGCTCGCCTCCGATGACGCGCATGAACAGTTCCCGCGTCTGATCGACATAGTCGTTCGGGGTGAGCGTCGTCAACGCCGAGCCGATGATCTCATCCGAGCGATAGCCGAACATAGATTCCGCCGCGCGGTTCCACCGACGTATCCGCCCATGCGGGTCGGTCAGCAACATCGCATCGGATGACGATTCGACGATAGTGGCGAGTTCCGTGCGCCGAAGCGCGTCCTCGATATGCTGCGTCACGTCGCGGGCGACCGAGTAGATCAACTCTTCTTCCGGGTACGGGCTCGCCGTCCACTGGAGCGACACGTACGCCCCGTCCTTGCGGCGATAGCGGTTGAGGAACTGGATTGTGGAGGCTCCGGCGGCAACTTTATTCGCTTCCTCAATCGTCGCGTTGATGTCTTCGGGGTGGACGAAATCAACGTACGGGACGGCAAAGAGTTCCTCGTCCGAAAAGCCGAGCGTTTTCGACCATGTCGAG
>JAQBWJ010000027.1 GCA_027625215.1 Candidatus Poribacteria bacterium | reverse complement strand
GTCGTTGGAGGGTGTAGGTTTGAACCACATCGTTCACGAGCAAACGCTCGCAGATGGCGCGGGCGAGGTCTTCCGACACGTCGCCGACAAGTGTGACGCGGCTTCCCGTGTTGGCGCGTTCAAGCGCGCCGATGCCGAGATCGCGCGCGCCTTTGACGACTGTCTCGCCGATGGCGTCCGTCACTCCGGGTTTCAGGCGGATTTCGGCGATCCAACCTTTGCCGACGCCGACCTGTCGCGCGCCGGAGCGTTCCCCAACGACGGCATCTTGTGAGATGGCGTCGGTCAACAGCCGCGTCGCAATCGTATCGGCGTCGTGGTCGGACAGCGAGCCTTCCAACCAGTACATCTGCGAAACGCGCGCGGCGATTGATGCGTCGATGCCAAGATCGGTGATTTCGTGTTCGATGCGTCGCCCGTCGGCGTCGGGTAGAGACGGTTTCGTCGAGACTTCAATCGTGAATGCGCTCATCGCGCGTCGCGCTCCTTATCTTGCGGCATCAACGGAAATAGGTGACGGGATAGATGGGTGCGTTGAACAGTGTCGTCGTGAAGTTGCCCTGATTCGGCGTGACGAAGATGAGGTCAATTTCGCCCTGAGGTCCGTCCGCTTCGAGGTCGCGTTTGATGCGGCTCGCCGGGATTTCACCCAACAACGACCTGAACGAGTTGATCCGCGCGACGTTCCAGTGGAAGTCGAACAGCCTGCCGCTATAGACCTTCTCGTGTCGCTGCCCGTTCTTCATCGACCACACATCAACCTTCGTGTCGAGGTCTTCGATGGGAAGGATACCCGCTCCGACGGGGCTGGAGATGTCCGTGTCCCAATAAAGTCGGTCGCCGTCTTCCGTCATCAGGAAGATTTCCATGAAAATGCCCGTCAGATGGAGTTCAACGGTCGCTTCGATGTCGCCGAGATTTTGGATCTTTTTGCCCTCGCAACCGAACAACAGTCCGAGCGCGGCTAGGAGGACGAATGCCTTCCCGTTCCAACTGTAAAAAGGGGCGTGCCTATTTGCCGTTGGGGTTTTCCACCCCCACCTTAATCCTCCCCCTCTGGCGGAGGAGATTTGGCTGTCGAACGCTCGATGTTTGTTTAACGCGCTGAACATGGGCTCCATCTATTCTTGATAGGAACGTACGCGCACCGATCTCCTGACGGGACGATCTCCATCCGGGTCGATGCCTTGCGAGACGGCGCGAAATAACGCGAACAGTTGCCCGACGACGGACGCCGCCGGAGCCTTGTATGCGTCCGGGATGTCGGCGAGTTCCGGCAGTTCGATCACCACGTCCGCGAACGATTGAACGAGCGGGTCCGCCTCCTCGACGACAAGGACGCGGCGACAATTCGGCAAACGCTCAATCACCTCTTCTTCGTAAATGCGCGCGTGGGTGTGGGTCGAAAGGTAGCCGACGACGAGCGTGTCTTCCGTGATCGAATCAAGCGACCGATACGACACTCCCAAGAACGAACTTGAACGGGCGACACTCTTGCCGCGCGTCATCGTTTCGAGCAGCCGGGCGGACTCGAATGCCGCCGCCTCCAACGCCCCCGTCCCCAAATAGACGACGTGATCGGACGGCTGACGCGCGATGTCGTTCAGGATGCCCGCGTACTCGTTGAACAGGCGTTCTGCGGCGAGCGCTAGACGGTTCGCCACGTCGCCGAAATCTTCAGGATGAGAAAACCACAACCCCGCGATGGACAGATTCGTATAGGAGGAGGTGGCGCATCGCCCATTGTCGTTGGTGACGGGGTGAAGGACTGTCAGGGCGCAGGCATCGGGGTGCTCGCGGGCGAGTTCTGCCAGTTTGCCGTCCGTGTTGCAGGTGACGACCCAATGGTAGGCGGAATCGTGAAATACGTCCAACCCGATGCGGAGCGTTTCGACGCTCTCCGGGTCGTTCCCGTTGCCGGAAAGATGCGCCATCATCGTGTGATCGACGTACGGAAACAGGGCGCGTGGGTGCACGATGAAATCGGTAGCAGGACGCGCTTCGACGGGAATCTCCCAGTTCAGGCGCAGGGCGAACTCGACGGAACGCGCCGCCGCGTGTCCCGACCCGACGCCACAGAGCAGGATCGCCTTAGGGTCTTCCAACCAAAGACCCGGCTCCAATATGAATCGGTCGTCGGCGAGTTGAGCGGCTGTTTGTCGCCACGTCCAGGGCTGTTGCAGGATTTCGCGGGGGGTATCGCCGGATCCCAAAAGGCGCGTCAGCACGTTCTGCTGCGCGGCGTGCGCGGACAGGTAGAACGCGAGTTCCTGAATCGTGTTGGCGACCGCCGTTGCCATCAAGTCAACCTTCGGATCGTTTCGACGCGGCGCGAGCGTTCCTGCGCGCGGTTGGTCGTCATGGCGCGGGAGAGCGTCAGCGTTTCTTCGGGCTTCTTCATCACCTTGAAATAGTCGAACCGCGTGACGGTGGTCTTCATGTTGCCCGGACAGAGCGCGTGCATCCCGACGCGCACGGGGTTGCCCATCTCGACGTACGCGGTGCCACAACTGACCCAATCGACGCCGCTCGCGCTCGCGTAGCCGTGAAACAGGTTGCCGACGCGCTCGATGCGGAGGTACAACTGCGTCGCGTTCTCCAAGTCGATACCGCGCCCGATGAGCGGCTCGTCGCGGCGGGCGGTGTGCTGCTCGAAGCGCACGTCTCCGGCGAAGTAGTGTTCGGGCGAGGTCTTTTCCAACCGAACGAAGTGGTCTTGGTCGAACCAAACGATCAGCCCGCCGTGCGGGTTGGTTTCGCCGGACACCTGAAGGCGCGTCTCGATGGCGAAGTCGCCCGTTTCGCTGCGGAGGACGCGGGGCGCGTCGTAGTTCGCGCCGTGCCAAAGGTCTTGATTCTTTTCGACGGTGAGGATGAGGAAGCCTTGCCGTTCCTGCCACGCGTTGAGTTCTCGCGGGTCGTGCCATTCCCACCCGGCGCGGAGGGTCGCGCTGTCGAACTCGTCCTGATAGACGACTTGCGAGAAGACTGAGGAGGATGTCCACCCCTCGATTTTGATCGAGCCGATCACTTCGGGCATCGTTTGCGGGAGCAGGCGCATGTCGGGGATTTCGATGAGCGAATCCTGTCGCGTCAGTTGGATGGGGTGCGGTTCGCCCTCATAGAACGGACGCGAGAACAGCTGAACGCGCGCGCCGATGGGCGGACAGTTGGGACCTTTATAGAGACGCATCGAACGGACGGTGTTCGAGACGCGCGCCGTCATCTGGGGCTCGTCGCGGTTGACGGTCGTGCGGACACCTTTGTAGTTCGGTTGGTCGAACAGGTCGAGGATGAGGGGGACGCTGCCCCATTCGGGTCCGTCCACGTAACTCTCGGAGGCGAAGTTGATCGACGAGATGCGGTTGTCGAAGTTGTACGCCAACTGATGCAGGTTGTGGTAGTAACCGGGTCCTAGAACAAGGCGGTTGCCTTTGTAGTTCACGTCCTCATAGAAGATCGCTTTGACGTTTGCGCCGGGTCCGTAGCCGGGACCCTTGAAGATGCGGACGGAGGTGATCGTATTCGTGAAACCGATGGAGCGGGTATCAGGGACGGGTTCGAGCACGATGCCGCGTCGTCCGCCAAACCAACGTTGCTGGCAGACTTCCACGATCAATCGCGGTATATTCGGCGGCATGGCGGGTGTGTTCCTCTCGTCATCTTCCCCCACAAGTCTATCACAACGGATTCCGAGCGAGAAGAAAGGGGCATTCACTTGAACGTACTCACTTGCAACATCCGCACGTCGTTGGCGAAGGACGGCGAGAACGACTGGGTCCATCGAAAATCGTTCTGCGCGGAGGTGATTCGGTCGTACGACCCGCACCTGATCGGGTTCCAAGAGGTGTCCGTCCAACAGCACGCCGACCTGCGCGCCGCGTTTCCTGAGTTCGACCGCCACGCGCTCATCGACCACGCACAGGACGGGAACCCGACCAACGCGATCTATTGGGCGCGCGACCGATTTGAATGCGTGTCGGCGGGCGGTTTCTGGCTGTCGGAGACGCCGCACGTCACGGGTTCGTGGTCGTGGGAATCGCGGTGCGTGCGGTTGGCGAACTGGGTCCGGCTGGTCGACAAAAAGTCCGGTATTGAGTTCCGTTTCATCAACACGCATCTCGATCATGTCTCCCAAGAAGCGCGAGAGGAACAAGCGCGGGTCGTCAACGAGGACGCCGCCGCCTTCCCCGCCGAGTACCCCCAACTGCTGACGGGCGACATGAACGCGCCTCCCGACAATGCGGCGATCAAGGCGTTCTTGGACGGCGGTTGGACAGACACGTACGTCGAGAAGCGCGGGGTCATCAACCCGTGCGACACGTTTCATGGTTTTCTCGGAGACGCCTACGAGTATCGATCCGGCAAAATCGATTGGGTGTTTTCGCGCGGCGCGGTAAAGATCGAATCGGCGGACGTGCTGATCGACGAGCGCGACGGGCGGTATCCGAGCGATCACCATTTTGTGATGGCGACAGTCAACGTGGGCTGAGTCTTCCCTGTATACTTGGACTGATGCGAGGGGGCTGGCTTTTCGGATGCCTTCCCCTTCCATCACCGTTTGCGTCCTTAAGACACGATTGCCTTACCGGGTTAGCGACTTTGGCGCCCCTCAACGAACGTTGGTTTGTCCGAACATGAACGCGGTGACGTGGTTTCTCGTTGGCACATTGTCGGCGTCGCTTGGCGCGGTGGCGGGGTCGATTGTACTTGGCTGGATCGCGTGGACGGCGAGCGTGCTATGCGGCGTGATCGTGGGAGTGGTGTCTCGTAGGCTGTCGTCGGTGGTGGGGTCGAGTCTTGTCGCGGGATTGACGGGAGCGGTGGTTGTCGCAAACCCGTTTCTCGCGGCGTTGATGGCGGTTCTCAGCGTTTTCGCGGTGGCGGGCGGGACGGTCATGGCGATTGTTGCAGCGAACGCAATGGTGCAACGGGTTCCAGCGGTTCCGAAGCGTCGGGCGCAACCAACCGCGAAGCCAACCGTCGTGCCGCGTCCGACAGCGAAACCGGCGGAAAGTCCGATGGTCCCGCGAACGGTTCCCACCGAAACGGTTCCCCCGGCGTTGAGCGCGCGACGCATCGACGAACTGCTCGCGTTGGGCGCGCGCGATCCCGAAACGTTCAAGCTGACCGTCCAAACGTTGACACCCGCCGAACGACGTCAGGTGAGAGACGCCTTTCAAGCGCGCAAGTCGAAACAGACAACCTCTTAACGCGTTTTTTGCGGCGCGCACGCGCGAAAACGGGTTCCGTTTCGCGGACAAATCCGTTAGAATCGTGTTGCCGGAGGGGTTCAGACAGGTCTAAAATCTGACCCTAACGTCAATTTATTTGGCGAGCGACGAATCGCCTCTTCATTTTGCTCACGATTTGGAACCTCCTCATGCCCGCGAATCCCAACGATCTTTTATTGCAACACGGCGACACGGTTGTCCTCATCGGCGACAGCATCACCGACTGCGGTCGGCGTCAGGACGAACGCCGTCATCTGGGCGGCGGGTACGTCGCCAATATCGCCGATTATCTCGCCGCGTGTTACCCCGACCGACAGATCAACCTCGTCAACGTTGGCATCAGCGGGAACCGAGTGGTTGACCTTGAAGGGCGGTGGGACGAGGACGTGATCGCCCACAAGCCGGACTGGGTGTCCGTCTCCATCGGCATCAACGACGTATGGCGCAAGTTCGACGGGCGACCCGACCTGCATATTTCACCCGAAGATTACGCGCCGCGTTATCGCGGATTGTTGGAGAAGACCAAGCGAGCGGGCGCGAAGTTGATCCTGATGGAAACGTCCGTCATCGGCGAAGAGATCGACAATGAATCGAATCGGTTGCTGCGGGCGTATAATGAAGTGATTCGCGGGTACGCGAAGGAGTTCGACGCCGTGCTCGTGCCGATTTTCGACGCCTTCGAGACGGCGATCACCCAACGACCAGGGTTCGCATGGACGGGCGATGGCGTGCACCCGTTCCCGTCAGGACACATGTTGATGGCGACGACATGGCTCCGCGCAGTCGGCGCGAAACTGTAGGATATTGTTGTGCGTCGGGTCATGGCGCCCGCCTTGTTTTCATCGGATGCGCTTCTTTTTAGAGGAGCACGGAACGCGTGAACACTTCATCGGCGGCTGAACAACCGCAGAACGACGAGCTCGATCTCAAAGCGCGTCCCTACCTCGTTCGATGGATGACGCGGGTCATCGGGTACAATCGCGCCGAGTTCATGTACGCGCTGCTCGCGGCGGCTTGGCCCTTTCAACGGATTCTGATGGTCATCAGCACCGTGTGGATCATCGCGGGGCTGATCTGTTATCAGTATGAGACGGTGCATTCGCTCACCATTGATGGCGCGAGGGCGAATATCGAGGGCGGCAAGGGTTACGAGTCGCGTCAAACGTACCGCGACACGGAAGGCAACGTGATCGTGGAAGACGGCGCGTCGATCACGCTGGAGATGGTCGATCAATTCGAGGCGTCCGGGTACGAAGAGATCGACATCTACGACCACAATATGTTCGGTGAGGCTCAGGACGCGATCTGGTGGAGTATCGTCACGATGACGACAGTCGGGTACGGCGACAAGTTCCCGGTGACGAAGCCCGGTCGCGCCGTTGGCGTCGTGTTGATGTTCACCAGTTTGGTGTTGTTCTCGTCCTTTACGGCGACCATCGCCTCGACGTTCGTTGCGAGGCGCATTCAGGAAGCGCAAAGGGGGCGCGAACTGGACTGGGAGGACCACTTGATTGTGTGTGGATGGAACGACATGGCTCCCCGCGTGATGGCGGCGTTGAACATGGGCTCCGTCGGACAGACGCGGCAAGTGGTGCTCATCAACGAGAAGACCGAAGAGTCGATGGAACTGCAAATGCGCGGATTCGACAACCTTGAACTGCGGTTCATTCGCGGTAACTTCGTTAGAGAAGACGACTTGAAACGCACACGGTTGGAGCACGCGCGCGCCGTCGTTATCGTGCCCGACTCGTCCGATGGCACGGCTCCCGACGATGTGCGAAGTGTGGAAGCCATCGTAACGATGAAGGACATGGCTCCCGAGGTGGAGGTGTACGTTCATGTTCTCGACCCCGAACGAGTCGCAAGTCTGCGTCGCGCGCAGGTCGATGACGTGGTGGTGACGAACGAGTTTGTGCCGGAACTGTTGGCGAACTTTGTGACGAAACCCGGCTCTCCGCAAGCCATCCGCGAACTGGTGACGCTGGACGGCGGAGAGATGGAAATCGCGGTCGAGCCCGTCGCCGAACGCTTCCGCGATCATACGGTGCTGGAGCTCTGGAATGCGATGCGCGAGAACGGGCGCACGCCCATCGGACTCGTCGCGGAAGAGGAAGGGTTCGGGTTGGAAAAGGCGATGGAAGGCGGCGACCCGTTCATCGTGGAGTTCATCAAGGAACAGATCGCCGAAGCGGGGATTACAACGCAGGCGTCCGGGTCGCGGACTCGCGTCGCGCTTAATCCGGCGAACGACACGATCGTTCACGGCAACGAAAGCGTTTTGGTGATTCGCCCGCGACGACCCATGACGGCGGCGCAACGGGCGGCGGCAGGTAGCGCATAGGTTGATTTCGACGTTATCATGTCACTTTAAATCGCCTGAGTGAGAGGACAACGCGATGGCGGCGGTCTCGCGCGATGAACTTCGACGGTTTTGCGAAGGGTTCCCTGTTGGCATTTTCAAGGGGCTGAACGACGCCCAACTGGACAAAGTCGGGCAAGTCACCTCGCGCGAAAAGTATGACTCCGGCGACCTCATCATCCAGGACGGGGACGAAGGGGACACGATGTTCCTTCTACTCGACGGGACGGTGCGGATCACCAAGAAACTGTTTATCAAGAGCGCGAAACGGATCGGTGAGGGCGAAAAGGAGATCATCAAACTGCCCTCGTCGTTCAACCCATACTTCGGGGAGCTCGCATTGTTCGATCCGAACAGTTTGCGTACGGCGACCGTCTCGGCGTCCGATCCGAGTGTGTGCGGCGTCATTCAGAACAAAGATTTTCTGGATTTGGCGAACTCCGACCACGATATCGGCTATCTTGTCCTCAAGAACGTGTTGCAGAAGCAGGTCGGCGTGATCCGCAAGTCGAACGAAAACATCCTGAACTTGACGACGGCGTTAAGTTTCGCGTTGTCGGCGCGCTGAAGGGCAGGGAGACGCATGGACAACAGACCTCGCGCTCAATGGATGTGGGTCAGTGTGGCGGTTGCCGTCGCGCTGGGATTTCTCGCGGTCGGCGCTTTGGCGGCGGTCGGGTTGATCGTTGTGTTCTTCGCGTCGGTCGTTCCGGCGGGGGTTGTCGCGCAGGCGTTGGGCGGCGCGGCGATCATCGTGGGGAGCGTGGCGCTCGGCGCGTTGTGTGGCGTGTTGGTCGGTGCGGAAGCGGTGCGAGAAGACACGTTCATTGCGATCCTTGTAGTCGGCGCATGCGTCATCGGCGCGGGGGCGGGGGCGGTCGGATTCATGACGCGCGCCGTCGGGACGATGACGTTGGCGGGGCTGTTCGGGATCGTCGGCGCGGTTGTGGCGGCGTGGACGGCATCGCGGTTGTACCCTTGGCTGACGCGCTCCGCGAACGAGATTCCCACTGAAATACGGCGATTGCTCTCGTAAGCCAGTTTTGTCGAAACGCGCCGTTCCTTCTTGTTTTCGACTCATCGAAACAAACCGCCAATACCTCATGATGAACCGCTCTCAACTCGGTAGGATCGTTTGCGCGGCGACGCTATGCGTTGTCGTGATGGGAGGGTGCGTCGGATCGCGTTCCATTCCAGTCGCGGCAACGATGTCTTCTCAGGCGTTCGAGGCGTTGGTGGAGAAGCAGCGGTCAATGGCGGTGGGCGGGGCGAAGGCGTCGGAATGGGAAGCATTGGCGGCGCAGTTTGAGGCGGTTGCGGCGGAATCGTCCGCCTCGCCGCGCGCGGGCGACGCGCTGTACGGCGTCGGACTGTCCTATACGTTCAGCGAGTCGGACGCCTCCATCGCCAAAGGTGTTGCCGCGTTCGAGCGGTTGCTGACGACGTTCCCCGACTCACCTCACCGTGCGAACGCCCTCTATTGGTGCGCCCGACTCTACGAACGACAACGCGACACCGCCAACGCGCAACGACGTTATCTTGAGTTGGTGAATCGCTACCCCGACAACCGACATTTTCAGGATGCGTGGGATGCGCTGATGCCGCGCCGTGTTGTGGCGAGCGCCGCTCCGATTGAGGTCTCTCGACCTGAGCCTCCTCCTGAGTCGATTGCCGAGCCGCGCGAGTTCCCGACGTTTCGAGCGGAGGGTTCCTCGCTTGATCCACTGAACCGGATGAGTCAACAACTGGGGTTGCAGGCGCGGACGATTGTGGTTGACGCGGGTCACGGCGGGAAGGACCCGGGCTCGTCGCACGACGGAGTTCAGGAGAAGGCGATCACGTTGGCGGTGAGTCGGATGTTGGCGGCGCGGCTGGCGGCGGATGGGTTCGACGTGATTATGTCGCGCGAAGACGACACGTTCATCGACTTGCGCCCGCGCAACGACTTCGCCCGCGCGCGCAATGCCGAACTGTTCCTCAGCATCCACGCGAACGCCGCCGAATCGACCCAAGCGAACGGGATCGAGACGTGGATCGGTTCGCTGACGCGAGACGCGGACGCCGCGCGAGTTGCCGCGCGCGAGAACATGGGAGCCGCCGCGCTCCACGAGACCACCGACTTGCTCGCTCAACTGCTCACCGACACGAAAAGCGGTGAGAGTCGCGCGTTGGCGACGGAGATTCAGCGAGAGTTGGTCGCCGTCACGGGCGCGCGCGACAGGGGCGTGAAGGAAGCGGCGTTCGTCGTGCTGCTGGGGTTGCGCGTGCCGTCGGTGATTGTCGAGATGGGGTTCATCACGAACCCGGAAGAACGGGCGCGATTGGTCGATCCCGCGTATCAGGAACGGCTCGCCGATGGGATTGCGGCGGGGGTACGGCGATATCTCGCCTCGTTGACGTTCGTCCCCTAAACGACACTAGTGGTCTGTCAGGGTAAAGAATGAGCCTAATTCTGCCGTACTTCCTGTTGAGGGAGGACGCGCG
>JAQBWJ010000026.1 GCA_027625215.1 Candidatus Poribacteria bacterium | reverse complement strand
TTTACGTGACGGCGTGCGGATGTCTCTGGCGCGCGCGGACGGAACTGAAGGGCTACCTGATCTACCCGTCGTGAAACACGATCAGCGAGCCAGCGCGGTGGACACCCACACCCGACGCCCGTCGGTGCGTACCGTCACCGCGCCGACGCGATTGGTCGCCAGCGTCTCGACCCCCAACCGCTCGTACCGAGCGACGACCTCCTCCGCCGGGTGCCCGTACCGATTCCTCACCCCCGCCGACGCGACGGCTAACTGCGGATCAACCGCCTCGATGAACGCCGCGCCGCTCGACGTTTTGCTGCCGTGATGCGGCATCTTCACAACATCCGCCCGCAGCGACCGCCTCTCCGCGCGCGATCGCTCGATCAGCGACGCCTCCGCGCCGCGCTCGATGTCGCCCGTCAGAAGGGCGCGGAAGTCGCCGTACGTCAGCATCACGACGAGCGAATCGTCGTTTCGGTCGTCGTCCGTCAGATCGACGGAACGGTCGTCGAATGGGTAGATGATCTCGACGGAGAGCGGTTTGCCGTCGTGTTCGGATGCGTAGAGCGTGTCTCCGGCGCGGAAGCCGTAAGGCGCGTTTTCGGCGTGAACGGCGGACTGCAACGCGCCGATCCGCTGCCCCTCCGACCCTTCCCCGAAAACGTCCGACCAGCCGACGATGGAACGCACCTCCAACGTCTCCAACACGGACACCATGCCGCCGTAGTGGTCGAGATCGGGGTGGGTGAGAACGAGCCAGTCGAGGGAACTCGCGCCTTCGGACAGCAAGTACGGGACAACGGCGCGTTCTCCGGTGTCGTAGCCTGTCAGATCGGATTTCGCCCCCGCGTCGATCAATAACGTTTTGCCGTCGGGGAGGCGGATGAAGGTCGCGTCGCCCTGCCCCACGTCGATGAAGGTGATCTCCAACCGCTCTCCGACGGGCTTCAGGGCGAAATACCACGCGACGCACGCGGCGCATCCCGCGACAAGGATCGCCACGCGCCCCCGATTCAGCCGAAACCATGTTGGATGCGTCATCGCAAAGACCGCCAATCCGTAAAGCGCCAGCAGCGGGGGAGATGGTTGCGCGACCATCCAATGCGCGCCCGGCAGCGACGCGAAAAAGTGAACTATCGGCAGCAACGCGCGGAATCCGAGCAGCGCGACGCCGCCGAAAAACACCCCTAACGGCAACCAGATGAGCCCGAACACCGTGGCGAGCAAGGCGGCGACCGTAATCAGTTCGATCAGGATGACGACGGGGATGTTCGCCAGCAACCCCGCCCAATCGACGCGCTGAAAATGCCACGCCACCAACGGCGTCGTGACGATCTGCGCCGCCGCCGTCGCAAGGAATACTTGCGCGCCCCAAGTCCAGAGGTACTTGCCGAAACGAGTCTGCCGAATGTGTCCGAAACGCACTTCAAGCGCAAGGTTCCATTTCGGGAGGAGGTAGAGGATCGACGCCGCCGCGCCGAATGAGAGTTGAAAGCCGATGTCGAACAGGGCGAACGGGTCGAACATCAGGATGAGGAGGGCGCTCGCCGCGAGGTAGTTCAGGTGGGCGTAGTGCGGGACGCGCATCGCGTTCTGCGGCGTCCAACTCGGTTCCGTGTCGCGTTCGAGGAGGCGCGGAATCAGGGCGAACGTCACCATGATCGCCGCGCGGACGACTTGCGGTTCAAACCGAAACAGCCCGGTCGCCATCCAAAGTGTCGGCGCGGTGATCAGGATCGCCAATTTGTTCGGCACGCGCACCGCTCTCAACACGCTGAACAGCGCGACGGCGAGCACGATGAAGTTCGCGCCCGACACGACGAGCACATGCACCACCCCGCCGTCGATGAAATCGTCCAACGCCCAGTCCGGCAACTGACGCTTCTCGCCGAGCAGCACGCCCGCGAACAGAGGGGCGTACGTGTCGGCGTACCGTCTCGAAAGGTCGGACGACGCGGGGACGGTTTCAGCGGCGATCTGCTCGAACAGTCGAAGAAGTCTTGCGCGGGCGTCGGCGACGGGGCGCATCCAAAACCAGCCGCCGCGCCCGTCGAGCGTCGTCAACTGCTCCTCGAACGACGCGACGGACAGTCGGGCATCCACCCCCTGGACCTTCATGTACAGTTCGCCGTCGAACCCGCGCGGATTTCGACGCGGCGAGGCGTGCGTCAGCAGCGCGTCTTGAACGACGACGCGCGTCCCGTATCGGAAGGCGACGGGCGGTTCGGATTGGGCGCGGTAATCGCGCAGGGTGAACGCGCCGTGTAGCGGTTTGCCGCTGAACGAATCGGGAGAGCCGTCGCGCGGGGTGATCCATCCGCGCGCGGTGAGCGTCACCTGAGTCGAGGGGAGGAAGGCGTGCGTCGGTTCATGGTGACGAACGGTCTGCTCCGTCACAATGCCGTGAAAATCGACGCGCGTTTCGTCTTGGAGGTCGTCAATCGGAGAGTAGTCGGCGGACTGGAACCGCACCCATCCTACCAACGCGACCAGCGCGAGGACGCCGAGCGGTCGCGTCCGTTTCAGCCCTGTCGAGACGAGGGCAATCGCAACGACCGCCACCGCGATCCACCACCCAACGCCGCACCACGCGGCGGCGATCCCGGCGGCGAAGGCGACAAGCGCCCGTATTGCGGGCTTCGGTACGACTTGGTGATTCATTCGTTCATCGGCGACGAATCAAACCGGCAGAGCCTCGAACTCAAGCAAATGCCCGCTGGGGAAAATGACGGTCTTACGGTTGTGGGGACGAACGATCCCCCAACCGTTCAATAATCGCGGCGGCTTTTTCAATCTCCGCCGTTAATCGGGATGATCCGGGCGCGAGTCGATAGATCTGATGTCCGCCCGGCGTCACACTTGATGTGACGAAGTGTCTGGGATTTTCGCGCATAAACGAGGATACTTGCTCGAAATGCAGTCCCGTATCCTGAGCAATACCGAATACAGTACGCCATTGGTTTCCATAGCGTAGAAACGCCTCCACAATGCGCCCGCCTATGGTGTCAACGCTCTGCTGCATCGTTGTCATTGTCTGCTTCCCGTTGAGTCGCCAAGTACTGCTGAATACGCATGTCGATCAGTTCATTGAACGCGGGGCTGTTGATGAACTCTTTCGCTTCCATCAATTCCTTCACCGTCTCCGCGAGCGCGACTTCAGGCTTCTTCCATACCAGTATAGCCACAAACGTCAATTCTGCGCCAACCAACGCAAGTAAGAGCAGGAACCCCACCCATCGACGGTCCTCCGGCAATAAGCCTAATGCCACGGTGCCCGCGGTATCGCCGACCAAAAGTGTCAGAGCGAAAAATCGAAGCAGAGGAGGGATACGCCCCAGCACGGATTCCCAAAACCCCATCTTTTCAGAACTCACGTCATACGCCTTACTCGCCCCCGACGATTGATTCACGCGTACACGCATGAATGCGTGTTCCGAACGAATATAGTCCGGCAAGTCGGTCGATGCAATGAACTCTTTTTTCATTTGCTCACAACGGCGCCGAACCATTGGAATAAGCCTCATCTCAACGCGCTTCCTTACCGTACCGTCCGTTCTGTAACGATTGGTTGCCCCATATGGGGCAGGGTCGGTGAAAAATCACCCGAAATCGGGGTTTGCGCGATCTTGCCTTATTGTGTCAAAATAAGGTGTTCGCGCTGTTTGGGCGGGCGAATCCGCGTCATGATCCGTTGAGCCCGGTTACTGGCACAGATGTTGCCTTCAATCGGGGTGAGGCTCAGGAACGGTCTGGCGGGAGGGATACGAAAGTTTCAAACCGCCTTTTTGCGATACGGATTCACGGTTGCCGACGCTTCTTGAGAGAGATAACCAACGGCAACTACTAAAAGGTCACGATGATGTCGGTGCCATGAGGAGGTAGACCATGGCTGGTAAACGTAAGACAGGAACAGCTTTTACGCTGTCCATCGTTCTTCACGGGATTGCGGCGTTGGTGCTGACGCTGTACATCCTGGTCGAGAAGGAAATCCTTCCCAACCCGTTTGCGGCGGAAATGGTGGCGCCGCCACCCCCGCCCAAGCCGACCGTTCGTAAGCCGGAAGTGAAACAGATTCCGAACCCGGTCGTGATGACGGAAACGCCGATCCCGACCCCGCAGGTCGTGATGACGCGCGTCACCACCGCCGTTTCGACCAAGCCGACGAACGTTCGCGCGGAAACGGTGCTCGAATTCGCTCCCAAAACGGTTCAGATCAACACGCCGATCAATCCGTCGGCGGTGCGAGTGATCCAGAACGTCGCCGTGCCGCAGGTCGTGACAAACGCGAACCTGCCGGTGTCGGATAGCCCGGACGCGCTCGCGTTCTCGGCTCCCGTCTCCGGTTCCGGCACAGGCACCGGTCCCTCTCTCGGACGCGCGGTAGTCGGCGGCGGCGTGCCGTTCGGTCAACGCGGTATCAAGATGGCGGGTATCTCGCTCATCGACAATATCGGCGCGGAGATCGACGGGATCGGCGATATGGCTCAGAACATCACGCTTGGCGCGGGCGACGTGTTGCCGCTGCCCAAGGGTGAGCCGGGTGGTCGTGTGGTCGGTCGCGGCAAAGACATCAAAGGTGTCTTCCGCCTCGTCCGCGTGAAGCACAACCTGTCCGACTGGTGGACGGACTCGTCCTCGTTGACGGCGCTGGCGAAGTGGCTCAACGAAAAGACGCAGATCAAGACCGACATGAACGTCGAAGGCGGCGCGGTCAAACTGACCGACGCGAACCTCTTGAAGTCCCCCATGCTCTGGATGACGGGTCACGACCCGAACCTCGTGAACTCGCGTAGCCTTGTCCGCGAAGGCGGCGGCGGGAAGCTCGACAACCGACTCTCCGAGTTGGAAGCGCGCAACCTCCGCGAATACCTCGTGGAAAAACAGGGCATTCTCGTCTTTGACGACTGCGGTGTGGATGCGCCCGCGCAGGCGATGATCAAAATCTTCCAAGCGCAGATGCGTCTCGTGATGCCCGAATACGGCATCGAGCGTATCGCCAACGACCACCCGGTGTACCGTTCGTTCTACGAACTCGCTGGTCCTCCGGTCGGTTTTGACATCTTCTGGTGGGGAACCCGTCCGCCGAAACTGAACTTCCTCGAAGGGATTTCAGTCGGCGATAAGCTCGTCGCCATGATGATCCGCCGCGACTACATGTGCGCGATGGAAGCGGTCAACCTGCCGACGCGCTCCGTGAACTATTCTCCGGGCGTCTACCGTTGGGCGACCAACGTTGTGGTTTACAGCCTGACGACCGGGAATATCTCGGACTACAAAGACTACGTGCCGGAAGACACGCTTGCTCAGCAGGCGGTCCCGACGGCGGTTCCTCAGTCCGCACGCATCACCGCGACACCGCTTGACGAATAATCCATTCGTCTAAGAGGCAAACTATCTCTCTCACAGATCAAGGTGGCTGTCCTTATAACGAGGACAGCCACCTTCTTTTTACTACCTGACAAATCACGTCGTCGCATCGTTGAGGATGAAGGTGTCGGCAGATCACGCGAAGACGTGAATGCGGTCTTGAACTGAGGGGAGGGAGGAGGGCAATCGGGGGGAAACGGTTCAACCAAGCCAGTGAGGGTCGGAGACGAGTTGTTGCGCGAGGAGGCGCTTGTCGGAGTCGGGCAACCAAGAGGTTTCGACGGCGGAAAGAATCACGGCGCGCGTCTCGTCGCGGGAGAAGCCGAGCGCGCCTTCAAGGGCGCGGTACTCGTCGGCGAGCGAATTGCCGAACATCGCGGGGTCGTCCGTGTTCACGGAAATCGGGATGCCGCGCTCGAAGAACCGACGCGCCGGATGCGCCTCTATCGACGGCACGACGTTCGTGCGAACATTCGAGATGGGACACAGTTCGACCGGAATCTGCCGTTCGGCGAGTTCGTCCATCACGGAGGGGTCTTCGACGGCGCGCGTCCCGTGACCGATGCGGTCGGGATTCAACGCGCGGATTGCGTTGCGGACGCTGTCGGCTCCGGCGGCTTCTCCGGCGTGAACGCTTGTGCGGAAGCCGTACTCGCGCGCCTTGTCGTACACGTCGGCGAACGGTCCCGGCGGAAACAGGTGTTCCGATCCGCCGATTCCAATGCCGATCACGCCGAATTCGCGGACTTCGGCAACGGCGTCTAGCGTTTGCCGACCGAGATCGGGACCCATGTTTCGCACCAGATCGGCGACGAGATCGACCCGAATCTCGGGCACGCGGTCGAGTCCGACGCGGATCGCTTCCGTCAGCCGCCCGATCTCAAGGTGAAACCCTCGCGCGTCCGTCGGCGAGTAGAACACTTCCGCGTAACGGATGTTTTGGCGGGCGAAGTCGCGGGCGACCGCTTCGGACAAGCACGTGAAATCGTCGTACTCCCGAAGAAACGAGTGTTTCCACATCCAAACACGAAGGAAGTGGGGGAAGTCGCGGTATTCGAACCGCTCTCGCAAGGAGTCGAGGGTCGGCACGGACGGATCGCCGCCGTACTTTCGGAGAATCTCCCACAACGCAACGTGCGGGATCGACCCTTCGAGGTGAACGTGCAGTTCCACTTTTGGAACGGAATCATGCCAACTCATTTGACGATCTTCGCCAGTTTGAGCAGTTGGGAGTGGAAGTCCGCGCCTTCCTCCTTCGCGGAGGTCACGTTGACGACGATGAGCGGCTTTTCACCCTTCACGTCCAACCCAACGGTGACGCCGCTATCGACGTACTGCGGCACGCCCGTGATCGTCAGGCACTTGATCTTGCGCGTGACGGCAATCACCCGCTTCAGGTCGACGGCGCGGAGCGGCGCGATGTACAACACGTTCGCTTTCGAGTTTGTGATGGCGGCGGTGATATCCGTCTCCTCCGTCAGCGAGATCGGCACGAAACGGATCGGCAGATTGATTGTCTCCTGAATCGCGGGTTTCGAGAACGCCTCCTGAAACTCGTCTTTGGCGACGAGTGACGGGCGATACCACGACTGATACAGGATGCCGACCACGAGTTCCTTTTTGGAGCGCGTTTTCAGTTCCCGGTCGAAGGTCAGAATTTTGGCGAAAAGGACCGCCTGCGCGGACGTCGGCACGACCATTTCTTGGGCGACCAGCGTCGTTGTCAGCAAAACCGCCGACATCAACGCCGCGATCAACCGCCGCTTCATAGAGACTCCATTGCGCGGGGTTAAAACCGCGCGTCCAATTTCAGTTCGACCGTGCGTCCGTCTTGTGTGATCGCGTCTTGCAAGTGTTCGAAGCCGCCCGGCGTCGCGTAGGACTCGTCGAACACGTTCCGCACTTTGAGAGACGCCCGCGCGATGCCTGCGAAACGGCGCGTCGTCAACGTCACGTCGGTCAGGAAAAACGGCTCCGTCACCGACTCGTACACGGTGATCCGTTCCGACTCGTACCGCGATTGAACGGCGGCGTGCCCCCATTTCAGCACGGGGACCATCAGCCGGGCGATCAGCACATGCTCCGGCGAGTTCGTCAGTCGGTCGCCGGAATCTTCGGAGGTCGCCTTTTGCCAAGTGTACGCGGCGGCTGCCATCACGCCGGAGTCCAGCCGCACGGTCGCTTCCACCTCAAGACCGTTTGCTTCTACCGGACCGACGTTCACGTATTGTTCTTCGCCATCCAGGTGAGTGATCGTGTCGACCAATCTCGATACCTTGTAATGATAGGCGCCGCCGGTCACAAACCAGTTGCCGCCTATCTGTTGTTCAATGAGCGCTTCGGCAGTTCGAACTTCCTCCGGCTTAAGTGTCGGGTTTGGTTTGAATGCGCCCGCTTCCTCATAATATTTCTCATAGATGTTCGGCGCCCGAAACGCTTCCCCGTACAGTATCTTGAGCGTGGTATGGTTCGCGGGGAAAAGCAGCAACGCCACTCGTGGCGACATGGAGTCGTCGATGTCGCGGCGGTCGTATCGCAGCCCTAAACGAGCGGACGCATATTTGGTGATGTGCTGCTCGTCTTGGAGATAGATGCCGTACGTCGAGAATGGAAAGTCGCCGTCAAAGTAGTATTCGTCCGAACCTTCGGGCCACGCGCGATAATCTGCGCGAAGGTGATTCGCGTATTCGACGCCTGCCGTAAGGCGATTGCGTTGAATCACGTCCCAATTGAGTTGCGCCTCGCCTCCGAACCAGTTGTCGATTGTGCCTTCGATATAGTCGGGGACATCGTCGTACGGGTATTCGCTCACGTAAGCGTATCGATGTCCGTATCCGCGCGCCATGACGCGCATGTTCGATGTGACTTCGGATTCGTACCTAAGTTGTACCGAGGCGAGCTCGTCGAACGCATATAAGTCGGGATCGCCGAACGTTGATTCATATGACGCTGTCGGCACGCCTTTTCGTCGGCTCGAAAAGAACGATTGGAACGACCAACGTTGGTATTGAGCGCGCAGGAACGCGCCTCGATCCTGTTCCCAATCGAGCGCTTCCGCGATTCCATTGTTTGTTGCCGGATCGTCGTAGACCTCATAATAGAGATCGTCGCCATCCTGCTCGCCGCGATGAGCCGAGACAATCAAGTCCGTGTCTGACGCGATGACATCACCGATTCTTACCGCGCCTCGTGTCAGTCCGAACGATCCGCCCTGCGCCCCCAAACCGATACCGTCCAAGTCTTGTCCGGATTTGGTGACGATGTTCACGACTGCAAACATCGCGTGACCGCCGTACAACGCGGAACCGGGACCGCGCACAATCTCGATGCGCTTGATAATCGAGGTGTCCAAACTGAAGGCGCGCCCCACAAACGCGGAGCCGTACACGCCCTCGTTCATCGACTGTCCATTAAGTAGGAGAAGTATCCGGTTGTTGTAGTCGGTCGGTCGACTAAACCCTCGCACGCCGACATAGCCGTAATTGCGGTCGTCGCTGTAGTAAAAACCGCGTGTGGACGCCAGGATTTCTCCGAGCGTCTCATATCCGAAGCGTTCGATTTCGTCGGAGGTGATGATCGTGACGGACGCGGGCGCGTCCTTCGAGGTCTGGTCGTACTTGGACGCCGCATTGATGGGTGTTTTCAACAGCGCTTCAAGCGACAGGTCTGTGTCGAACAGGTCTTGGGCGGCTGCGACCGACGAGAGCGCGGCAAGAAACAAGATGGCGAAGCGGTGCATCGTTCGACGTTCTCCCCCCAAAACACTACAGCCTTACGGCGACTCATCGATCCTTGTGCAATCCGACACAAAGATCAGCAAGTTGCGTGCCATGAATCGCCGAACACAAACAACTGGCGTCCGGGAGGATTTGAACCCCCGACCGTCGGATTAAAAGTCCAAACATCCGATCCGTACACGCCTTTAATTGCGAGGGTTTATAGCATCAGTAACTGTGTATATTTCCCCAATTCTTTACCTATAGCATGTCAAATCCGGTTTTCATATCGGCGTTTTCGCTCGCTTCCTTTTTACTGCTTCTGCTTCGCCCGACGCAACATGATCCATCGCTGCGAACCTATGTCGCAAAATGCGAGTCACGTACTTTCGGTTTCGACGATTATCATGGAACGACGGTTTTCGAGTTGCTCAATCGACAAGATCGCCAGAGCGCGTGATTCATCCGCCGGTCGATGCACGTCGAGTCGTCTTGTCGCTCAACCATTCCGCGATGTCCGACGGTCGGAACCGCAGTACCGTCGGCGACGGTTTGACATATGTGATCGCGTTACTCGACACCCATCCATAGACGGTTTTCACTTTCACACCACGCAATCCTGCGACTTCGTTGACGTTGAGCCAGACGTTCCAGTTCCCCCGGCTTGATCGTTCGCGTTCCTTCGAGGTGGTGTTCGTTGCGGAATCGTTCCTCATCGCGCATGGTTCCGGTTCCCTTTCGATTTTTGGCATCGACGGATTCTCGCCGTGCCGTTAAACCACCGCGGTCATGTTCCCTTATCTTGCCTCAACGCAAGTGGATTGTGGCTCAATGCCCTTATACCGTGCGTTATCACGCAAGAGGTCTAATGACATACGACGGGGAGTTGCTCAGGGGGTAAGGGGACACCCTTTTTTATTTCATCCGCCTCGAAGCGACGCGCGCGACACATTCACATTACGGCGGCTCAATTTGAGAACAGGTACGTCTCTCCCTGATGCTCGCGCGAGGTCGTCGGCGCGAGCCCCTCGATGTACCGCTGACCCTCGCCTTCCCACCACTCGATGACAACGGCATCGCCGACCTTCGCCTTGTCGACCGCCTCCTTCACGGCGGGGCGGACTTTCCAACCGCCGTCGTCGGTCATCACTTGCGGCAGCGTGAACGTGATCGACCCGCCGGAATCTTCCGCCGAAACGATGAGCGCGTCGCCCGACTTCTCGATCACCTTGCCGATGGTGCGATTGAACTTCGGAGCGGGAGGCGCGTCGGGACGGCTTGCGGGAGCGCTCGGCGGCGCGACGCGGGCGCGGAGCTCGTAGTCGTAGCGAACGGGGGTGTCGCGGCGGTCGGGACGGGCAGGCGCGTAGGACATATCCTTGCCGTCGTCGGGAACGTCGGTCGCCTCGATGATCCCCTGAGCGACGCGCATCCCCATCTC
>JAQBWJ010000025.1 GCA_027625215.1 Candidatus Poribacteria bacterium | reverse complement strand
GATTACGCCGCGTACCATCGCGTCAACGAGGAGGGGACGCGGCATCTCGCCGAAGCGTGCACGCGGGCGGGCGCGGCGACGCGGTTCGTCTATTGCAGCAGCCTTGCCGCAGCGGGACCCGCCATCGACGGCGAGCCGCGACGCGAAGACGATCCCCCTGCCCCGATCACCGACTACGGCAGAAGCAAACTCGCCGGAGAAGTCGCCGCGCGGGAGCTCGGCGAATCGGGTTTGCCGTTCGTCATCATTCGCCCGCCCGCCATCTACGGACCCCGCGAGGCGGATATTCGCCTCTACTTCCAACTGATCCGGCGCGGGATCGCGCCACTCATCGGTAGCGGCACACAGAAAGTCGATCTGCTGCACGTTCGAGATTTGGCGAGAGGACTGTTGTTGGCGGCGGAATCGCCGAACGCAGTCGGGCGGACGTACTTTCTCAGCGACGGGGCGCATCACACATGGCGCGAGATTTCAGACGAGATTGCGCGCGCGCTGGATAAAAAGCCGTTGCGCGTCTCCGTGCCGTTGGGCTTGTTGGGCGTTGTCGCGGGGATCGCGGAGTGGGTCGCCGCGCGGCGAGGGGTCGCGCCCGTGTTGCATCGGCAGAAAGTGGACGAACTGAGTCGGGACGGGTGGATTGTGTCGATCAACCGGGCGCGGGATGAACTTGGGTTCGAGCCGTCCGTGTCGTTGGCGGAGGGGATGCGCGAGACCGCGGCGTGGTATCGGGAGAATGGGTGGTTGTGACGCTTGTCGCCCTCACCTCCTTAACGTTGAGACAGTATTAGCGCTGTTCGAGGAGTTTTCGGATCGCGCCGTCACGCATATGTCTGCCCGCGTAGGCTAGTGGACGTTCGCCGTGCGCGTTTTCGGCGCGTCGATCCGCTCCGGCGTCGAGCATCGCTTGGATCATCTCGGCGTCGCCGTACGCGGCGGCAAAGTGCAGAGGCGTCTCGCCCCACATCTTCACCCCGCCGTCGAATATGTCGGACTCTTTGCCGACATTGGCGCGGATGTTCGGGTCTGCTCCCGCTTGCAACAGACGGATCGCGGCGGGCGTTCGCGCTTTGACGGCGGCATCGTGAAGCGCCGTCTCGCCGCTGCGAGGCAGTTGGGCGTTCACGTTCGCGCCGAGTTCGAGGCAGCACTCGATCACTTCCAAGTCGCCGCTGAACGCCGCGAGGCTCAGAAGCGTTCCCTCGCTGAAGCCGTCGTAGTCGATGTTTGCGCCGTGTTCAACCAACAGACGCGCAACCTCCGGCTTGCCGTACGCCGCGACAATCGGGGTGATGCCGTGATTGTCCACCGCGTTCACGTCCGCGCCCTCTTCGATGAGACGTTGGACATCTTGAACACTGTTGCGGTCGATGGCTTTGCGTAAGTCTTCTGAGAGTTCATCGAGCATGGTAACAAACCGATTCCAAATGAAGTTCCATACACAGGGTTCATCAACTGTCGAGGCGCGCGGTAATCGCCGAAAGAACGCCGCCAACGATACTCATAATCGTGAACGCGACGAGCAACGTATTGTGATCGCCCTCCAACGCAAGCGGAAATCCAGAGATTCCCGCCCCGAATATCGCGGGTCCGATCAGCGCTAACAACATGAACACCCTAGGGCGTTCACGCGGCGCATAAAACCGAATCAACGCTTGTTCGACATGAATGCGAGTGACGATATCGGCTTGCTGAAGGCTGGCGATCCCACGAGAGGTCGATGTTACGTGCGTCATGAACCGCCGCGTCGCGTCGGCAATCGCGTCGTCTGCGGAAGGGTGGAGTTCCAACTCGTCACGAGATTCCGGCGGAGATTCGTTCATACCCCCTCGCGCAACTTTGTACGAATGTCGTGTTCGACGGTATCAAAAAACGTCTTATATCGCGCTTCCACTCGTTGGAATTCCTGTTCTTCTCGCCGATTCAACTGTCGGAGATGAGTGAACCCCCACACAACCAATGAGCAACCGACAGTCAGAACGCCGACGAGTATGACGATGTGGGATGGTCGGGAAAAATCCATGAAGAAACTCTGCGCGCCAGCCGATCCGATCACGCTTGCGCCGGTGGTCATCAGCATATGGACATGAGCGCGTCTCATGCAATCATCTCCTTGAATGCCGATAGTGTAATCCAAACGAACGCCGAAGAAAACGACCGTACGTCATCCCATTCGCATGAGATTCGCATGTCGCTCTCGGCTTTAACCGCGATTCGAGGCGTTCGCCATCATCCGCTGGACGTGCGCCGCAAGATCGGGATTCAACTCGAACGCCTTTTGGAGCGCGCGTTTGGCGACTTCCTCCTCGCCGACGGCGCGCGACGCGAGGGCAAATCCGAGATGGGCGTCCGCCTGCGCGTCGTCCAGTTCCAGCGAGCGAGCGAACAGTTCTCGCGCGCGATGAAAGTTGCGCTGTCGGGCGAACGCGGAACCTAAGAGGGTGATCCAGCGGGCGTTTTCGGGCGAAAGGTTCACCGCCTCCATCATGTAGCCGACGGCGTCTTCGGGGGCGTTCGGCAGGAGGAGCGTTCCCAACAGGAAATGCGCGTCGGCGAAGGTCGGTTCGGACGTGATCGCGCGGCGCAGCGCTTCAATCGCGTCGTCCAACTCCCCGTCCTCCGACGCGAGCACGGCGAGGTTGTACCACGCCTCCGCGAAGGTCGGTTCCAACATGAGGGCGCGTTCGTAGAGCGTTCGTCCCGCGTCGATGCGGCGTTCTTGCACCGCGCTGTTCGCCGCCTTGAACAGCGTCGAGGCTCCCTGACCGAGCAGCCCTTGACGGTGCAGCGCGTCGTGAACGTCCTCGAATTCGGCTTCCCACGCGAACACTTCCTCCCAGTCCTCCTCCTCCAGCGCGAGGGCGCAGAGGTTCACCAAGACTTGCGCGCGCAGGGCGTCGCTGCCGAGTTTGGGGGCGGCGCGGAGGTGTTCCATCGCAAAACGGAGGTGTCGCCGTGCTTCGGTCTTCACGCCTTCGCCGCCAAGCAGCACGCCGAGCGCAAGACGCGCTTCAACGTAATCGGGACGGGCGTCGAGGATGTCGTTCAAGACTTCCCGCGCCTCGTCGCGTTCGTTTTCGGCGAGGTGGTCGATGGCTACTTGGAACCGTTGGCGGGCTGTCGCTTCATCCATGTGGAAGACACCTGTTTTTTTGATCGGTTCGCGTGATGGTTCTAGTGGGGACATCCATCCCTTTGGGGTCAATCATACGCCTCGTGTCCGCCAACTCCAAGCGTGAATTCACTGCGGCGTTGAACTCGGCGACGGGGTGATCCGCGCGTCTTCGAGCGCCACGTTCACCGCGTCGTAGGTCTGAACGCTCAGCCGAAACACATCGGGCTCGTCCGCGAACTTGGCGTAAATGAAGACTTCCTCGCTCGTGACGGGGCGCGAGATCAACAGACGTTTCCGCGTCATGTCCTTCCTATAGAACAAGGACACTTCCAGGTGCGGGTTGTCCAGCCCGACCTTATTCAACGTCGGTTGCGGGGTGACGAACCGCACGACCTTCAGTCCGTTCATCGCGGTCAGGATACCGTCGGGGATGCTGTTGTCCGCCGCCTCGACGACGGGGACGATGATGCGCCAGATGACGTTCTGGCGGGTGAAGGCAAGCAACTCCTTGCCGCGCTTGACCTCGATGCGGGAGATATCCATGTTGTCGAACGCGAGGACGGTCGTTGAGCGGAAGGGCGTCATCCCTTGTCGCCAAATGTCGAACTCGTCGGCACGCGCGATGCCGATGGCGGGAGAGCGGGTCGATTGGACGGCGGCGCCTCCGTTGACCGACTTGCCGACGCGGATGGTCGTCGTTTGTTCCGCGCCGCGCCCGTCTTCAATCGTGATCGCAAGACGAGGCGCGTCGAGCCCGTACTGAGCCGCCGCCGCGCCGTCGTCCGAGAGGATTTCGGTGAAGGTGAGCGCGTCGAGGTCGAACAGTTTCTCGGCGATGAGCGTGTCGTTCGCCGATGTTTTGATGGGCGCGGTGATATCCCACAGGGCGGAATCGCGGTCGGCTTGTCGCGTGAGCGTGTACGAGAGTTTCCCGTCGATGGCGACGGAGATTCGACGCGCCTCCAACCGTTGGAAGTCGGCGACGCGGAGGTCGCGCCATTTCTCGATGTCGGAGCCCGCGTTGGAGGGAAGCGCGGCGAGCGACTCCGGCGACACGGCGTAGACCGACCCCTTCACCTTGACGACGACGCGCCCGTTCTCGTCGGGTTGGTCGGAGATTCTCAACTCGCGGAGAGAGCCGTCCTCCATCGTCAGGGTGATGACGGTCGCTGTCGGTTCGTCGCTGGGCGGGTCGGTCGCGTTGTCTTCGAGAAAGACCACTGCGGTGAGTCCATGCAGCGCGTCGAGGACGGCGTTCACCTTCTCCTGATCGGCGGGAGCCTCGCGCGGCGTGACAATGCGCCATTTGCCTTCCGCGCCGTCGCGCTTGATCGCCACAGGGATCGCCGCGTTCGCTCCCCACACGACCAACTGTCGCGCGTCGGACGGTTCAAACCGCAGGACGGTGCGGTCGCGCATTTCGGCGGGCGTGCGGTACATTTCGTCGAGCACCCACGCTTCCATCAGCAGGGCGTTGGGGTCGCTCGCCTCCTTCGCGTAGAGGGCGTAACTGACGCCCTTGTTGCCGAAGAGGAAGGTCTTGTCGCCGCTGGGGAAGGTGACGGCCATCGTGATCTGCGGGGCGTCGAAGCCGTAGTCGTCCCCATTGGCGCCCGAAGCGCCGGACAGCCGCTTGCGGATGTTGCGGTTCAGCACGCGCAGCGCGTCTTCAACCTTGGCGGGGTCGGCGACGGCGCGAACGGGTTCCGTGAGCCACCACGTCTCGCCCTCCTTCTCCAGCGTCATATCGGGGAGTTCCGGGTCGGCGTAATCGAGTTCGATGCGGGTCGCGTCGGCGGAGGCGACGCCGTAGACCTCGCCGAGCGTCGGTCGCGCGTCGTCGTCCTCTTTCTCGCCGCCGCCGGAGGTCACAACGACGTAAACCCCGATCAACACGGCGAGTATGCCCGCCAATATCCCGACCGTCGTCAACGTTTTCCGAATGTCCATCGCGTCGCGCCACCTCACCCGAATCTCGAATTGATTTTAACAGGAAATCTTCGTTTTCGACGTAACGACAGCCTCTTAAGCGCGTATAGCAAGGTAGATTTCGCAGATTCTTGAAGGAACGCATCGTCACCTGGTTTTTGAGGGGAGTCCTCACTCATGGCGAAAAAGCCCGTTCAGACCGTTACCTACAAACCCGGACAGATCGTGCCGAAGTCGGGCACCGCGCATCGCGTGGGTCCGCGCGGCGGACGACGCGGCGAAGACGCCCTGCATGTGATCGCCGGGAAACGCTTCCCGCCGACGCCCAAAAGCGGCGAGATGTGGGTGATCGCCTCGTAGTTCATCGCCCCCTCGCGCCAACGCAATCTACACAAGATTGACCGCCCCACTTCGATGACCATCGGAGCGGGGCGGTGTCGCTTTAGTTTACGGGATTTGGGGCGGAAAACGAAACGTTGCATCGTTTGATGCGGGTTCCGTACGCTATTCAACACGAAGCGGTATTCAACGGCTTGGTTGGAGGCGGGAGATGAAACGGCTGACGGTATTCGCGTTGAGCGTTCTGGTGACAGGTTGCGCCGTGTTGTCGCGGCAAGAACCGATCATGCTGACAGATCATCCGAAACTCGATCCAATGGTGATCCCATGGATTCACGAGCATCCGGGTCAAACAGTGCCATTGGCACTATGGTTGAGCGACCCAACTGAGCCTTTAAGAGAGCCACCGGGCGTTTCCTACGGATCGGAGTCCGCGCGCTTGTCACAAGAGTTGATTGAAAGACAAGAGAGGCGTGGCGGGATTGATCTTGAAGCGGATGCCGACCTTATTCGCCGTCTTAACCAAGTGAGAGAACAAGAAAACATAGCGTATGATCGGGCAATAAAAGAAGCTGGCGAGAAGCACCGACCGGTACATCTCGAACGCGAGAAGGTGCTTCGCAATCAACTCTCCGACATCAACGGTATCGAAGTTAAAAAGAAATCTCTCCCCGAACTACCATCGCCTATCGTATTCGTGGATGCCGAACCGAACGCGATAGAATGCATTCTTGATCTCGAAACCGTGAGTCGGATTTTTCTTATTGCAACGGTCGAAATGTTGCGTTGACGGTAGGCGGGAGAGAACACCCTCCCGCCTACCCACGTTTACAACTCTTTGCGCGGCTTCAACAACAACGGCGCGCTGACAAAGCAGTCGCGCCCGTACTTACAGTCTCTGGGTCCGACGAAATCCGCGTCCGGACCCATGCCGTTGCCCGTCTTGTTGCACCAGTACATCGCCGTGTCGGACGGCTCCACCAGCACGCGGTTTTCGCGCTCGTCGGGGATGAACATCGTCTTCGTCCGCAGGAACCTGCAGACGTACACGACGTTCGCTCGCGTTGCCATGATGATTCTCCCCCTTACACAACCGCGACCAACGCGCGGCGCACCATCGCTTTGGTGAGCGGCACTTTATAGGCGTTCTTCGACAGCGGTTTCGCGCCCGTCAGTGCCGCTTCACCCGCCGCCTTGATTGTCGCCTCGGTCAACGACTTGCCGACCAACACCGCCTCCGCGTCTTTCGACCGCCAAGGGATCGGCGCGACCGCGTGCAGCACCACCCGCGCCGCCGAGACGCTCCCGCCGCTCATCGTCACCGACACCGCCGCGCCGGAGATCGCCCAGTCGAACGCCGCCTTCTCCGCCGTCTCAACGAACGCGCTCTTGGAGCCGGGCGCGGGCGTCGGCAGCGTGACGGACGTGATGATCTCGCCGGGATCGAGCACCGTCTCTTGCGTCAGTCGCATACGCGGCAACGCGAAGAAGCGATCCGCCGCCACGTCGCGGTCGCCGTCGGGTCCCGTAACGTGGATCGTCGCGTTCAGCGCGACCAACGCCGTCGCCGCGTTCGACGGGTGGACGATGTAGGACGGTCCGCCGCCGAGAATCGCGTTGTACTGGTTGTCCGCCTTGTCGTCCTGAGCGAAACAGCGCGCGCCGCCTTTTTTCAGGCAGTCGTACTCCTCGTTGCGGAAATACCAGCAGCGCGGACGCTGCGCCAGATTGCCGCCCAACGTCCCAACGTTCCGTATCTGCGGGGAACCGACGACCCCTGCGGCTTGCGACAACGCCGCATACATCTTCATCACGGCGGGGTGCTCGGCGATCTCCGTCAGCGTCGTCAGCGCGCCGATCGTCAGCCCGTCCGGCGTTTCCGCGATGCCGCGCAACGCGGCGTCCTTCACCGACTTCAGGTTGACGAGGCGGTCGGCGGGGATCACGTTGTCCTGCATCCCCGGCACCAAGTCCATGCCACCCGCGATCAGGTGCGCGTTCTCCATGTTCAGCGCCGCGACCGCCTCTTTCAGCGACGCGGGTCGGACGTACTCAAACCGTTTCATGCGTTCGCTCCTTCAAGGGCGGCGAGGACTTTCCAAGGGGTGATCGGCAGGTCGTACACACGGGCGCCGCAGGCGTGACGCACCGCGTTCGCCACTGCGCCCGCGACCGGCACCACCGGCGGCTCGCCGATGCCGATGACCCCGCGCGCCAACGACTCCTCCGTCATCCACATGATCGGCTCGATGTGCGGCATATCCGGCGCGCCGAGCACCTTATAGAACTCCATGTTCGGATTCACCTGATGCCCCAACATGCGGTCCATGATGCGGTCTTCGTAAAGCGCGTACGAGATGCCCTGAATCACCGCGCCGATGATTTGGCTCTCAACGGTCAGCATGTTGATGATGAGCCCCGCCTCCTGAATCAGGTAGGCGCGTTCGACGCGGACGAAGCCCGTCTCCGTATCGACGGTGAGTTCGACGCCGCAGACCGCCGCCGTACCGCTGCTGGATAGTCCACCCTCGTGCTGACCCCGCACGGAGACTTGCTCCGCGCCGAGTAACGCGCAGGCGTCCTTCCAACTCATCGAGTTCGACGGGTCATCTTTGGTGCGGATGCTGCCGTTGAACGCTTCGAGGTTGTCGGGCGACGTGTCGAAGGCGTCCGCGACCCGCTCGAACAGGGCGAAGAGGGCGTTGTCCGCCGTCACCTTGATCGCGGGCGCGACCGACGCGCAGGTGGTCGAGCCGCCGCTTCCCCCCGATGGCGGGAAGTTCGTGTTGCCGATGTTCACTTGAATCGCGTCGATGGGCAGACTGAGTTGTTCCGCCGCGACAACCGCAACGACGGTGCGCGTCCCCGTGCCGATGTCCTGCGTGCCGCATCGGACGACGACGGAGCCGTCTTGGTGAATGTCCATTTCGGCTTGAGTGCCTCCGCCGCCGCCGCCCCACGTCGCCGCGCCGACGCCCCATCCGCGTTTGACCGTCCCCTTGTCGGCGTTCATCTCTTTGGGGACGTTCTTCCAGTCGAGACGCTCGGCGAGGTCGCGGAACTGAGCGCGTCGGGTCGCGTTCGGGTCGTTGTTGATGCGGAACTCGATACGGTCCGCGCCGAGTTTGTAGGCGAGTTCGTCCATCACCCCTTCCATTGCGAAGGAGCCTTGCGGATGACCGGGCGCGCGCATCGCCGCCTGATTGCCCGCGTTGATGAACACGTCGTCGCGTTTTACTCGACGGTTGGGGACGGAGTAGAGGTAAGGCGTCGGGAAGCCCGCTCCGCCCGTGATGCCGCCCGTTCCGAAGGCGTTGGTCTGAAACGCGGTGAGTTTGCCGTCTTTCGCCGCCGCCTTGATCCACTGGTTGCTGGAGGGGCGATTCCCCGTGTTCGTCTGTTCCTGCTTGCGGGTGAGGAGCAGTTTGACCGCCTGTTTCGCGTCTTTCGCCAAGAGCGCGCAGACGTTCCCTTCGGTGCGCGAACCGAACTTGCTGCCGAAGCCGCCGCCCATGTAGTCGCAAAGGACGGTGACTTTCGACTCATCCAGCCCCACCGCCTGAGCGATGCCCTCGCGCACGCTGAACACGCCTTGCGTCGATGCCCACACGGTGATCGCGTCCTGCGCGTCGTTCCACTCGCAGACCATCCCGTGCGGTTCGAGCGACGTGTGCGTCTGGACTTGGGTGCTCCATGTGCCTTCGATCACCGCTTGGGCGTCGGCGAACGCGGCGTCCACGTCGCCTTCGTTTTCGTTCGTCGCCTCGCGGACGTTCGAGCGGTCGCCGCCGTGAGCGCCCGGCGCGCCGGGTTGACGCGCGTCGTCTTCGCGGACGACGAAGGGGAGCGTTTCCCATGTGATCGAATCGGCGATCAACGTCACCGCGTCGTCGGCAACGTCGTCACTGATCGCCGCGACCGCCGCGACGAAGTCGCCTGAGAAGCGGTAGATATCGCGCCCTTCCACCCAAACCGCCTTGACGCCGGGCAACGCCTTCGCCGCGCTCGTGTCGATGCTGAGGCGTCGGGCGTTGGGATGGGGACAGGTCACGAACCGTCCGATGAGGCACTTGTCGGGGAGCATGTCGTACGCGTACTTCGCCTTGCCCGTCACCTTCACCACCCCATCGAGGCGGGTCGTGTTTTTGGTGATGTGGGTCATCTGCGAGGCGGGTTTCCAGGGTATTGCCATGATCGTTACATCCCTCCCCGCATCTTTTTGGCGGCGGTCTGCGCGGCTTCAAAGATGCGCGTGTACGTGCCGCATCGACAGATGTTGCCGCTGATCGCGTGCTTGATTTCGTCCAACGACGGGTCTTGATTGTGTTCGAGCAGCGAGGCGACGGAAACGACGAAGCCCGGCGTGCAGAAACCGCACATGAGCGCGTCGTGCTCGACAAACGCCTCCTGCACCGGATGCAACGTGTCGCCCTTCGCCAGCCCTTCGACGGACGTGATGTGTCGCCCTTCGGTGTCCATCGCCAGCATCGAGCAGGAGTAGCCCGTCTTACCGTCCACCATGACGGTGCAGCCCCCGCACGACGCCCGCTGACAAACGGGCTTCGCGCCCGTCAGGTCGAGGCGGTTGCGGAGGACATCGAGCAGCGTCGCGCGCGCTTCGACGTTCGGGACGACGCGCGTTTCACCATTGACGTTCAGGGTGATCGACGCGGCGGAGACGCCCTTGGGCATCATCTCCTGCGCTTTGGCAGCGGTGGGTTTGACGACCGCCGCCGTCACCGCGCCGCCGCCGACGCCTTTCAGGAAGCCGCGTCGGGAAACTTGGTATCTGTCGGTCTTTTGTTCGTCCGTCGAATCCGTTGGCGGGTCGGGACGATGATCGTCTTTGCGTGTCGCCATTTTGGGTTGGATTCCTGTTCTGTGCGAGAGTGGGTGGGCACTACGAACGCGCCCGTCCCGGGGTGGCTTGTCGGGTTACGGTTCTCCATGAGTTTGGGCATTTTAGCATGGCGAGGGTGGGGCGTCAATTTGCGCTTTGCGACAAAAGGAAAGGCGCGAGACACACTTTTACGGACGCTTGAGTTCGCCCCACGTCATCGTTGCTTTTTGATGCGAAGAGACGGCGGTCGGCGTCTTTGAGACAAATCGATACAGGTTGTCATTCGTCTGGACGAACGGCAAGCCATAGCCGGAGAGGAAGAACATCCTTCCATGTATTTGGGCGACCTCTTTCCAATGAGACACGCCATTGTCGTTGGTAACATAGATCGCATGTCGGTTTCGGTCGCCGAATACGCTGCCGACCGAAACAAAAATCAATCCCGACGCCCGCTCGATTGCGATGCTGGTGGGAACTCCACCACCGATCAAATCGGTCAGATCCCATTCCATAATCTGCGTGGCGCGCCCTGTCCCCGACGTGTCAAACACGTACGTCGGATTGCCCGGACGCGAGTAACCCCGCCAAATGCCATACGGGTTGTGAGGATCATCCGACGCGAATCCGATGCCGCCCCCGAAGGTAA
>JAQBWJ010000024.1 GCA_027625215.1 Candidatus Poribacteria bacterium | reverse complement strand
GCGAATCGCAATATCCTCGCTGTTGTAGACTGCCTTGACGCGAAGTTGCGGAGCCCCCTTGAGCGGCAATGCGAGTCGCAATGTTGAGAGGACAGATTCTGTCGTCGATGCCCACACAGCGACGCGCGGGTCTTCTGGTACGGCGTCGTTGATGCGGGTCGCCGTGATCGTCGTCTGGCTGGGTTGCTTGGAGACGGCGTCGCCGGTTTTCAACGACTTGATGTATTGCACGACATCATAAGCCTGTTCGTCGGAAAACAAGCGTCGATAGCCGATCATCGGCGTGCCTTGAATGCCAGTCATCATACGAAGGTAGAGGTCTTCGTCCCGGCTTCCGCCTTTGAACACACCGCGCGTAAACGTATTCGGGCGGATCGGCATCCCCTTGTTGTCTGTGAGAATCGCCGTTGTCGCGTCGACGAGATCCCCCTTGGTTCCATGACACACGGAGCATCCCGCACTGAGAAACGCCAGTTTGCCGCGCGCGATTCCTTCCGGAGAGTGCTTAGGTGGCGACGGCGGCAACATCCCGAACGTCGGTTGACGCTTCTTAAAAGCTGGGTTGAAACTCTTGACCGCCTCCACCAACGCAAGTCGATCGCTTTCGAGCAAATGATCGAACGCGGGCATCGCCGATCCGGGCATTCCATTCGTGACGATCTTCATCAGATCGTCGTCCGTCGGGAGATCGCCGAGGCCGGTCGAACGTACTTTAAACACGCCGGACGCGAGGTCGCGCGGTCTTGGGTTCATCAGATAGGCGGCAACGCCGTCGCCTCGCCCTTCGCTTCCGTGACACATTGCGCATTCGGTCTGGTACAGTTGCAGTCCGCGCCCCAGCGAGACAAGTTCGCTTGTTGCTTGCGGTGGGCGAGGCTTTCTCCCCCGAAAGTAGCGCACTTCAAAAACGATGGCGGCGAAGGCAATCACCATCAACAGAACGGCGAATAGACCGAATCGTCTCGTGTTCATGATTCCATCTTTCCGACCCACTCGACATTTGGTGCGTCGTCATCATCGCTTTCCGGTCGAACGCGATGAACGAGCTCGGGACGCGCATCGACTCGCGCCGTCTCATAGGCGACGAACCAGTTGAGAATATCCGCCATACACCCGTAATAACCATCTCCCGACTTTTGGACAACGAGCTCGGCGAAGAACGGCGACCACTTTCCTAAGTGATCCTCGATGAACTTGCATTGAGCCGCGCGGCAGATCTCGAGTTGTTCATCGAGTCCGTTCCGCATGGCGAACGCTTCCTTCGCGCACAACGACTGCATAAACTCCAACTGAATGGAGATGTGATCCAGCCGTTCGCGCGCGGCGTCATTCAAGTCCAACCCGAACGCTCGATAGAACCCACTGATGTCCGCCAACTCTTGTGACTGCCGGAACACCTCTGTTCCGGCGTACTCCGTTTCGTAAGCAGGACAATCTTTCGACAAGGCGTGACCGAAGACGGCGGCGTTTTCCGCGTCAAGGCGTTCAAGTGTCATTCCAGAGTGAATCTTGTCGAGTCTGGCGAGCGCGGCGACGCATGATGTCTGCGCTTGCTCGTTCTCACCCTCGATCAAAGGAAGATTCGCGGCGAACGTCGCCAATTCACGGTGCAGCCGTCCGTCACGCACGACCGCCGCAAGTTCGATGTCGGGAGCGCCGAACCCAATAGCAAGCCATCGGTAAACGCCACTCCGCGCCAACGCGGGGATGATCGTGCTTCGTTTCGACATCGTCCTCTCCTCAAATCGAGTTGGCGTGTTTCTTCGGACGTTCAAACATCGGTTCCTCAATCGTCGTGCGAACGATCTCCTGCCCGCGCTGTCCGTACCCGATCACGGTGTCGTTGTAGATCGCCCACGGCTTCCCGTCGACGGTTGTTTCGTAGACCTTTTCGCCTTCCACGATCTCGTAGCGGAAGATGATCTTTTGAGTGACGCGAAAGAGTTGAAGCACCGCCAGCAGTTCGCGCGATGGACGAACGTAGGCTTCGAGCGCAGCGTCGACGCCGGGTCCGAACATCTGCCGCAGGTACGAACGCGGAACCCATCGCGGCGGGATGTAATAACCGTTCGGTTGCGTCCCGAACTGCGGGTAGAGCGGCAGCGCGACCTTCGCCACCTTGACGAGATAATAAAGAGGGTTCTGGCGATCTTCCGCCCAATTGCCCGTTGTCTGATCAACGTTGACCAATCCCTGCATTCGAATCTTCCCGATGCACGCCGCCATGCAGCGCGTTTCCATCGGCTCGCCCTCGGAAAGCGGATCGCTGCCTTCGACGCGCGGATAACACCCAACGCACTTTTCACTGACGCGCGTCGTGGAGCGGTACATCGCTTTCTTGTACGGGCAGGCTTCGACGCACTTGCGGTAGCCACGGCATCGCTCTTGGTCGATCAACACGATCCCGTCTTCGGGACGCTTATAGATCGCGTTGCGCGGGCAGGCGGCAAGACATGCCGGGTAACTGCAGTGGTTGCAGATGCGTTGCAGATAGAAAAACCACGTCTGATGTTCCGGCTTGCTTGCCGAATCGGGCATCGGCTGATTCGGCTTGCCTCGAACGCCTTTCGGCGTGTCCTCGAAGATGTTGGGCGCCGTCCATTCTTCGTCGGTCGGCAGGTATCCCAACACGCGTTGCTGCGTGTCGGGGTTCTGTCCTTTACCCGCCGTCTCGAAGACCGTTTTGCCTTTGAATGTGCCGTATGGACGCGGATTGCGATTGGCATCCGATTGAGTTACGGTTGCGTCCCACACCTGCCTGCCCGGATTCGCGTCTTCCAACAAACGAAGCGTCTTCACGTCCCAGAACTGCGGGTAGCCACCGTACGGTTTCGTCTCGACGTTGTTCCACCACATGTACTCCTGACCTTTAGAGAACGTCCACGTCGATTTGCATGCGATTGTGCAGGTCTGACAACCAAGACACCGGTTGATGTTGAAGACGAACGCGAACTGACGCTTCGGATATTTCTCGGCGCGGTGCGGAAACTCCATCGGACGGCCGAGTTGCCAGTTGTAGACTAGAGCCATGATCTCGCCTCCTCCTCATTACCTTGAGAATCGCCCGACGGACTCCAACGGGATGAAGTCATGGGTTTCGTGTTGCGCCGAGTTTTCACCGCCGTCGCTCACGATGGTCTCAAATCGCCACACACTGCCCCAACGCTGTCGCACGTTTTTGACCGTTTGGCGCACGAACGCGTCGCCTTTTCGGTTGCGGATGAGCCGCAGCATCTGGTAATCGCCGCCGTCGAACAGCGCCAACACCTCCTCGTCCGACCAACCCATGCGGATGTACTCGTCGATGACATTCTCCGCCATTTCCACGATGTCTTCCTCGGTCAATTGAGGGGCGACAAATCCGACCATCTCCATCGGGTCGTCGTGTTCAAACTCTTTCGACATGATGTATTGCCTCCTCAGACCTTCGGCTTCGCGACGTTCACCAATGAACCGGCGAGGTACTGCTTCATGAAGTCGTCCTCGTCGTCCGGCGCAAACCCCTTCTTGCCAGGATTCCAAACGCCCTTCCCGCCGAGTCCGCCGTCTTCCGCCTTTGTGATTTTCACGAGTGTTTCTTTCGGGACGGTGTTGACGGCGTGGTTGTCGGCTTCGCCTCCGAACAGAAAACTCATCGACGCCTTACTCTTGTGGAACAGCGTGTCGGTCTGGTGCATCGGCATGTGCCAGTTGCGCGTGATGCTCTGGTACGACCCGTACCGGAAACTCGACTGATACCCGGTCTTCTGCGACAATGCCCGTCCGTCTTTGCGCGTCTCATGCGCTTTCACACTCCGTTCCGTTGCGAGAAAGGAGCCGTGCTTCGTCATCACCGTGTTGTACGGATAAGCCCCGTTATAGACGGCGCGCAGCATCAGCCGTGACACGCGGTAGAACGGATCGTCCGGTCGCCAACCGCGATAGGGACGGTCAGCGGGGTTCGCATCGACGTAGACGTAGTCGCCGTCCTCGATACCCATGTCCTTCGCCGCCTGCGGGTTGATGTGCAACTGCTGCTCGCCGACCCCCGGCATTCGACGATCCATTCGGTAGGGGTCGCCGAAGTTCGAATCCCAGATGAGGTGCCAGTCCACGTCCGACCACTGGGAATGAACACGGTGGCGGGTTTTCGGTGTCAGGCAGTAGAATTGATAACCCCTTTGCCATAACGGGTTCGTCGTATTCTTCACGTCCGCCCAAGGCATTTTCACGTTGCGGATGGAGCGCTCGTCCCAACCCATCGAGTCGAGCGGAATACCGTAATCGTCAGGTCGGATGTACGGATTGCGGCTGACGATGACGTTCGGGAGGTACGGCGTCGCCTCAGGACCTTCGCGGTGAGCGATGAAGTTTTCGCCGTACTCAATCGCTTCGTCCAGATCGCTGTAAGCCGCCAGCCGTCCGTGATCCGTGTAGAACGGCACATCGTCGTGCATCTGTTCCCAGAACGGGATGCGCGGGTAGGTGCGGAACAGCATCATCGCCGCGCCGGGTTCACCGTACTTACCGGACATGATGTCGTCCAGTTGGTAGCCTGCGGTCGTTGTGCAGGAGTCGAGCAACCGCTGGATGTATACGTTGCGGTTGCCTTCGTTGACGAACTTCCACATATCCGCGATGCGTGTGTCGCCCACCTCCTTCGCCAACGCGCGTCCGATGCCCGCGAGAATCTCGATGTCGTCCTTGCTGTCGAACAGAGGCGTGACCGCGTTGTCCCGACCACCCCAGATTTGCAGAAACGGATTTTGACATGCCGCCGTAATCTCCAACCCCTCGAACTCCAACCACGAATTCGCAGGCAGCCCGAAGTCGGCGTACTCGATGGAGGAGGTCATCTGAATGTCGAACGAGACGATCAATTCGACTTTCGGATTGACGTTCTTGAGCATGTCGTAGGCGTGCTTCGCGTTATTCAACAGGTTCACGTTGTTGAAGATGATCGACTTCGTGGGCGTCGGCATATGGCTTCTGCCCGTGAACACCTTGCGACCGTATTTCGGCGTGTCCACAACGAGCGGTTTGTCGCCGTGATTCCAGAACGCGGGTTCTTCGTCCTTGAAGTAGGCGTGCGCGTGAATGTCCTTGCCGTGCGTACTCTCGTCAAGGCTCAGGTGGAACGGGTCTTCCGCGACCCAACCCTTGAAGCCGGGTCCCGACCAATCCGATCCCTG
The DNA here is from genome assembly GCA_027625215.1 of Candidatus Poribacteria bacterium. Classification (GTDB taxonomy): domain Bacteria; phylum Poribacteria; class WGA-4E; genus JAQBWJ01. Next base: position 5,766 of record JAQBWJ010000024.1, on the reverse strand, counting down.
GAACAGCGCGGCTTTGTAGTTGCCCGCCCAAGCAAGGACGCCCGCGCCACGTTTGCCGATGTTCCCCGTGAGCATCATCGGGAGATAGGTCGCGCGATTGACCAATGTCGCGTGGAACCAGTGGTTGATCCCCTCGCCCTGATGAATCGCGGCGGGTTGGATTGTCGCCAGATCCTCTGCCAAGCGGACGATCAGGTCCTTCGGCGCATGAGTGATCTCGTGCACCGTATCTAGGTCGAACTCTTCAAGATGCACACGGTACATCTCGAAGAGAGTCTTCACTTCAACCTCGTTGCCGTTAACATCCGTCACGGTGAACGTGCCGTCGAGCGCCGGGTCAATCCGCTGTTCCGGCAGGTTGTTGCCCACGTCGTCGCGGGTGATCGCCACCGGAGAGTTCGTCCGCGTGTCCCATACGACAAAGTCGCCGACTTTGATGCGCTGATCTTCTTTCAAACCGTGTTCGGTGTAGCTCGGACCTTTCGAGATGTCTTTCAGGACGTAGTCTGGAAAGATGTCTTGAGGGCGGAGCCGCTTCAAGTTGTCCGTGCGGACGAGTAGCGGGAAATCCGTCCACTGCTTGACGAACGTCGCATCGTACTTCTTGTTGTCGATGATCCACTTCGCGATGCCCAAGAAAAGCGCGGTGTCGCTGTTTGGGCGGATTGGAATCCAGTAGTCCGCCTTCGTGGACGGCGCACCGTACTCGGGGCTGATGACGACGATCTTCGCCCCGCGCTCCATGCACTCGACGAAGAAGTGGGCATCCGCCATCTTGTTCTCAACGAGGTTCTTGCCGGACATGACGATCAGTTTGGAAGAACGCAGGTCGTTGAAATCACAGTCGGCGGCTTGCAGACCGTGAACCCATGGGTGACCGGGTGCTTGATCGCCGTGCCATGTGTAGTTTGACCAGGTACGACCCGCTTTCGCGGTGTGTTCATCCGTCCCACGAATCCGGGCGTCGAGCAGCGCGAGAGAATTGCAAAGTCGGTACATCCCGTATTTGCCTGTCACGCCGAGCAAACCCATGCCACCGCGAAACTTGAGCGTCCGCGTCCCGGCACCCTCCATATCGGCGATCATTTCCGGCTCGTAACCTTGTTCGGCGAGCCGCCTGGCGCCCTCGTCGCCGCTATAGGTCTTGGCGATGTTCGTCAGCGCGCCAGCTATGTATCGGAACGCGTCATCCCACTCGACGCGGATCAGTTCATCCGAACCGCGCGCGTCGAATTTGTATCTCGTCCGGAGTTCTTCGGTGAGATAGGGGAACCTGTCGTCCGCCCATTGTTTCCATCCTTTGCGGATGACCGGATGCCGGAGTCGGTACGGGCTGTAGAGCCGTCGGTGGAAGGAGAGCCCTTTGTTGCAACCGCGCGGGTTCCAACTGACGGTCGCTTGGTTCCCGTAGAGGTCTTTGTACCGATCAACATCGTATGCCTGCTCGATGCGCGTCACGACCCCGTTCCGTTCAAACGCCAACAGACGACATTGATGCGTGCAGTTCGGCGAGCAGACCCATGTGAATGTGCGGTCGTACCGATACTGGTCGCGGTAGATGTCCTCCCAATCACGGTTCGGGTAATACGAAAGGGGGTTGTCGATTGTAATGATCTGCCGCAGATTGCGTAGGTTGCCGATTGCGCCCGTCAGCGTCGCCGCGCCGACCCCAACGCCTGCCGCTTGTAGGAACTCACGACGGGTTATCGACATTGTTGCGCCCTCTCGCTCTGTGGTGGAACCGTGGACAGCAGTTCGTAACGCTCATAGCACCGTTCGCAGACACCGTACTCCGGCTTCCAGTTCGGATGTTCCGCTTGAATACGCTCGAAGATTTCACCGACTCCGACCGTCTTCGCGCCCTCACCGTTGAGAGTAGCCGCCCGAATCACCCAGCGATAGGTTGGAAAGCGACAGAGTGGGCAAGGGTCGCCGACGTTCGGGACGATTTCCTCGGAAATGTCCTGCTCCCGTTCGTCGGACAGCGATTCAACCGACCTACCGGAATAGAATTCGCCGAACGCGCGACGATTCTCCGTCAACGCGACCAGCGACGGGTGCGGTGTCACGCCTTCGTCCCACAACCGTTGGAAAACGACGTCTCTCACGTTGTCCGGATGTTTGCGATAGAGCCGGTTGAACTGATCGAGTAGGTTCATGCGCGCGCGCTCGTTTTCGCCGAACTGACGCGCGAGTCTGCCCTCAACCGCGATGTTCCAGAGAGCTCCGTAGCGGTCGCGGAGGATATTCTGTTCCATCGGCGGAAGATCATCCCATCGCTGAGACGTGTCGTACTGAAACGTCGGGTCAATCGTGTCTTGCAGTTGGAGCCATTCGACACGTAGCCGTTGGCGCAGACGAATGAGATCAATGAAACGCTCCGGCTGAAGACGCATGCCGATGCGTCGCTTCCGATCGGTGTGGTTCACGCCGGTATCGAGGTCGACCGATTCGTCTTTGCCCGACGACGCGGAGCCGATCAACACGCTGCCGACTTGCTCGCGCAATATCGGGAAGTCGTCCAACAGCTCCTTGACGAGCGACGGAAAACCGAACCGGTCGAACATATCCCGATGAAGCGTGTCGAACGCGCTGGCGCGATCGCGTTTCGGGAGATCGTAGAAGTTCACGGTTGCGTCGTGGTATTCGTCCGACATGGGATGATCGCCGCGCCGTCTCGCATCATCGACGACGCGAAGGACGATCTTCTCCGTCAATTGGCGATCCACGAATACCACGACAGACGACTCTTTTATCCTGAATTGAAAAAAGAATGATACCAAGCCGTTCATTCGGTCACCTGTCCATCGGAGAGGAGAGGGTTCGTCGTTTGGTCTGGCAAGATACCGCCGGGCGTAAGTTCATCAGCCAACTGCTCGAGGTTCTTATCCGAAGACATCATCCTGTCGATGAACGACCCGCCCATAGAGCAGCGCGGGTCGTTCGGATTGCCGTTCTACGTCTCAGAAGGAGGTTTGAATCAACAGTCGCGCCTCATAGACGGTCTGCCGATTCACGGACCCGGTCGAGTTGCCGTCTTGGTCTTTGGCGGCGATGATCGTCGTCTGGTCCGGTTGTTCGGTCAGCACGTAAGCGCCGACACCGTTCTCCATCACGACGGGAACGTCGATCAGTATCGGGAAGTCCACGACGAACTTCGTACGGGGCGCGTCGTTGAACTGATAGGTCACGGCGGGCGTGATTTCATGAATCAACCCGTCCCCCGTGATCGGAAGTCCTCCGACGGTGAAGTCCATGGACGGGCTGAGAAAGGCGTACCGCAGCGCAAACCCGAACGGTGCGTTGCGAACGCCGACTTGCGCCCGACCGCCGGTCAGATCAACCGAGCCGTATTCGTTCTCGTACTTCCCGTGATTGAATTCCGCTTCCGCATCGACGTGGAGGTTCCCGTTGAGGATCGTCTTGTACGCCACATCGGCGCCGACGAACCACAAGTCGCCTCGATCCAGCGGACGCTGACCGATGAACGGGTTCCAATTGCTGTTGCCGAGAAGCGATTTTTCGGCGGTCTTTACGTTCAACACGGTCGTGTGACCGATGCTCGAATCACGGATGAAGGTCGCGTTGACGTACGCCGCGACGCCGCTCGATGCGCTCCCTTTGCCGGACTGTTCCAACGCGAAGAGATCGGTATCAACGCCCGAATCATATCCGACTCGCAACACGACGAGCGGGAAGCCGATCGCTTGCGGCAGGAACCGTTCGGGAACATCTCGACCCCCACCGGTGAACACACCGGCGATGGCGACGAGGTTGCCCGTACGGGAACTCAACGCGGCGCCGACATCTCTTCCGACTTGGAACCCAAGATGTTGGATCGACCGATCCGCAAAGTAGAAACGGTCGGAACGGGACAACGCTTCGCGGCTGTACGGGACTTTGAACTGACCGACGTTGATTGACGTGGAGCCTGATTCGGTCACCGGGATATCGAATCGGAAATCCAACAGGTTCAACGAGACGCCCGGATTCGGCGCGCGCACTTCGTCTTCACCGCCGTATGCGAGTTCGACGCGGTACCCGTACTGCTCGTATTTGCCGTCGAACGCCAACCGCGCTTGTTTGAGATAGAGATACAACCGCGCGTCGTTGTTGTAATCGTCTTCGACCATCTGAGCGAAGCCGTACATCTGCGTTCTGCCGGAGATGTTAACATCGAACCGTCGGTCGTCGTTTTCCTGAGCTGCGATTCCGGTTGACGCGACACCCATGACCGCCGCGGCGATGATCGAGAACCTTTTGAGAAACGACATGGTCGTTTGCCTTTCGTTGCTAGTTAGTGACGGTGTTTCCGACTGAAACCGTCAATGGAGCTTCAAGATCGAAGCGAATCGTAATTGGGTCGTGCGCCTTGATGATGCCGCCCATCAATTTTGGCGGGTCCACATCGAACTCAGTCATCAACAGAGCCTTCGAGCCCTGAATCCGAACCCCCGTCTCAGTGAACCGAACGGTGATGTCCAACTCGACGGATTTCTCTTTCCCCGCGATCACCAACTTGCCTTTGGCGCGTACGGGAATGCCGTCCGCCACGTCACCATCTTCCGAACCGCGACGAATCGCGTACTCACTCATGCGGAATCGAATCGACGGGTGCTCTTCGGATTTCAGCGCGTCGTTCAATTTTTCGTCGAGTTTGCCCTCGCCAGAGATCATCCCCTTCACCGGGATCACGACTTCACAGAACACGGGAAGATTGTTCGATACGACCTCGCGCCATTTGTCCAGATCGCGGACGACCGTCGTCGTGCCGTCCTTCGCGTTCACAACGTGGAGCCACATCTGAATCTGAGTCGCTTTGGACGACCAACCGTGAAGCGTCGAGGTTCCTTCCAGCACCAGTTCACCCGTCGGGTGGATGACCGTCTTTCGCCGAACGATCTCCGCCTGCACCCCGTCGAGCAACTCCTTCGCCTTTTTCTCGAAGATGATGCTGACGATAGTGCTGGGAACGGAAAAGTTGGGCTTCGCGGTGAGTTGGTACGTGACGTTCACACTGCCGGCATGTTCTTTGTTCGGCGCAATCGTCCACGATCCAACGTAGATATCAAAACTCTTTCTCGATTCATCTTTGAATGAGATGGTCGTCGGGCGTTTCTCGACGACTCGCAACGACACTTTCGACTGCTTGGTGAAGAATAGGTAGCTCGCTTTCAACTCCTGATCGAGCCGTAACGAATCGGGTTTCCGTTCCTTCACCTTGCTCGACTGGACGCTTTCCACGAACTCGGGGATGCGTTCGTAGTCGGTCAACACCTCCCATGCGAGTTTCGTTGTCGCCTCGACTCTGAAACCCGCTTCGACCACGTACTTGCCGTTTTCCTCGCTTAACGAAAACGGCTCGCCTTTAGCGACGGTCGAACTCACGCCAAAGAGTGCCAACGCGAGTGCGCCGGATAAGCCCAGTTTTAGTGCGTACCGAATCATTCGTTGCACCCTTTCGATGTCTCTTCCTACCGAGTCAGCAAGCAGACAACACGGCGGTCGCTTCGGAACACCGGATGCGTTTCAACGCTTGTTGTTCCAACTGGCGAACCCGTTCACGACTGATGCCCAGTTTGCTGCCGATGGCATCCAGTGTGTACGTTTCCGAATCGATGCCGTATCTCCACAACAACACGCGGTGTTCCCGTTCAGGAAGCGCGTCCAATGCGGCTCGAAGGATGTTCCCCATTTCACGGCGGATCGCCGTCTGGTCGGCGCTTTCATCGGGCGAAACAAGTTGCGACGAGAGCGACACCGAGT
>JAQBWJ010000023.1 GCA_027625215.1 Candidatus Poribacteria bacterium | reverse complement strand
GGTACGAGGGACGCGCGGAGCGATGTCAGCCGCGTCGCATATGAGAAGGCGGTCGCGTCGGTGCGGGAGTACATCGCGGCGGGCGACGTGTATCAGGTCAACCTGACGCGACGCATCTCAACCGAGTGGGAACACGACCCGTACGCCCTCTACGCGCGGCTGCGGGAGTCGAACCCCGCGCCGTTCTCCGCATACGGGGAGATGGACGGGTACGCGGTCGTCAGTTCGTCGCCCGAACGGTTTTTGAAGGTGGATGCGGGAACGCGACGGATCGAAACGCGACCGATCAAAGGGACGAGACCGCGCGGTCGGTCGCCGGAAGAGGACGCGCGGAACCGTCAAGAACTGCTCGACAGCGAAAAAGACGCGGCGGAACTCCTCATGATCGTCGATCTGGAACGGAACGACTTGGGGCGCATCTGCGAGTACGGGTCGGTACGCGTGTCGGAGATGCGTTCCATCGAGGCGTACGCCTCCGTCGTCCACACCGTCGCCACCGTCGAGGGGACGCTTCGCCCCGACACGACCGTCGCCGAGACGCTGCGGGCGACGTTTCCCGGCGGTTCGATCACGGGCGCGCCGAAGATTCGGGCGATGCAGTTGATCGACGCGCTGGAGGCGAACCCGCGCGGCGTGTACACGGGTTCCATCGGGTATATCGGGTTCGACGGCGGGATCGACCTGAACGTGGCGATCCGCACCGTTGTCGTGAGGGACGGCGAGGCGACGTTCGGCGTGGGAGGCGGCATCGTGTGGGACTCCGATCCTGAAGCGGAGTACCGTGAAACGCTCGACAAGGCGGATGCGATCTTTCGGGCGTTGGGGCAATATAAACAAAGAGGCAGTTCATCACATGTACCCGTTTGTGTGGTTCAATGGTCGGACGATGCGGCAGGAAAACGTCACGATCTCGGCGCGGTCGATGGGGTTTCTCTATGGGCTCGGTGCGTTTGAGACGATGCGCTGGTATCATGGCGTCGGCGTGTTTCGGTTGGAACGCCATCTGCGGCGCGTCCGCGCGGCGTGCGAGGCGTTGCGGATCAACGGCGCGGCGACGGGCGACGTGGCTGAGGCAATCGAATACCTCATGCGCGTCAACAACGTGCGCGGTGATGTCACCGTACGGCTGACCATTGCAGCGGGCGACGCCGACGGCGCTCCGATCCGCCTGATGACGCTGCGCGACATCGGCTATCCGAACGCCGCCTACCAAACGGGCGCGGCGGCGCGGTCGGAGACGTTCGACGCGGGCGACATGTCGCGCCACAAAACGACGATGTACGCCGCGTACTGGCTCGCGCGAAACCGCGCGGCGGAGGCGGATGTCGCCGAAACGCTCCTGTTCGACCCGGAAGGCTGGCTGTTGGAGGGGGCGACTTCAAACGTGTTCATCGTGTCGGGCGGAAGGCTGAAAACGCCGCCGCTGACGATGCCGATCCTGCCGGGCATCACGCGCGAAACGGTGCTGGAACTGGCGCGCGGCAACGGGGTCGGCGTGTCGGAGGAGAATGTGTCGATGGACGACCTGTTCTCGGCGGACGAGGTGTTCGTGACGAACTCCATCGCGGAGTTGTTGCCGCTCGCGCGGGTAGACCGTCGCGTCATCGGCGAGAGCGCGCCGGGCGAGGTGACGCAGCGGCTGATGAAGGCTTATCGGGCAATGGTTCAGCGTTCATGATCTATTCGTTCATTGTCGATGCGTCGGGCGCGCCGACGCCCCGCCTCCGGGACGGGATGCGCGCCCTCGCCGAGTTGGCGGACGCCGCGAACGTTCCCATCACATGGGCGTTGACGGCGGAGGTCGCCAAAGCGAACGCCTCGTGGTTGAACGCGCGACATGAAGCGCGCTCCGCCGCGCCCGACGATGTGATTCTTTGGTTGAACGTGGCGGAATGGTCGGCGGGCGACGGTTCTCAGGGCGATCTGTCCGCCGAGGCGGAGCGAATCGTTCGGCAGCGCGAGACGTTCCCTGAAAACATCCGTCGGGAGCTCGCGCAGGTGACGGGCGCGTTGCCGTGGGCGCGCGTTGCCGTCGCGGGGTCGGACACGAAGAACGCCGCGCTGGTCTACGCGCTCGAGGCGGTGAAGTTCGACGGGCTGTGGGGTTATCGGTGGAACGAGATGTCGTCGCGGGCGCAGGACAGGGGCTGTCCGTTCGGGTTCTTCTACGCGGGGCGGGAACGGACGAACTCGGCGGGAGCGCCGATGAGCACCATCGTCGGCGTTCCGAGAACGATGGGCGACTGGTCGCACTGGCGACGCATCCCGCCGGAGCCGACGACAAAAACCGCGCTCGACTTCGAGAATGTGACGATGCCGACCGAGATCGCGTTCGAGACGACGTTGTTCGCGTTGGAACAGGTCGCCGCGTCGGACGCCCTGAACGAGTGGAACGCCGTCACGCACCTCGTTTCCGCCGAAGGATGCGCCGCGCTGACAGACGAACACACGGCGGCGTTGAGGGCGATCTGGTCGCGGGCGGAGGCGCTTAAGGTTGAGGCGAAGCCGCTCACGGCAGCGGTTCGTGTGTACAAGGCGCGGTTCCCCGAAACGGAGCCGTCCTACGTCCTCTGGACGACGCCGGAGCGCGTACACGACGGCGAACGCACCCCCGCGACGCGGGAACTGTTCTACGCCGACTCGCGCGGGCAGTTCGTATTCGACAAGGACGTGTCGGAGCCGTCGATGTGGCACAACTACGTGTCCGCTCCGGCGTCGTCGCCGGGACTGACGGAGTTCGAGACGCCCGCGCTGTCCGTCTTCCAACCGACGCGCCACCGCGATCAGTTGATGTTGGAGATCGTGATCGACTCGCCGAAGGCGTGCCCTTACGCGCTGTTTCTGTGGAGCGACCACCGCCACCTGTCGCTGGTCGAGACGAACGTGTTGGACGTGAAGTGGGTCGGCGAGCACGGCGTGTTGATCCTGCTCGACCTCGATCCGCGCGAAAACGAATTCTCATTGGCGCTGACGATCTGACGACACCGGGACGGACCACAACTTGTCGCGCGAACTTCCCATTAAAGGCGATGCGGCGCTGTGCGAACGGTTTTTCACCGCGTTCGCCGATCCGGTCAACGAACCGTTTGAGTTCGGTGGGTCGAACGGCGGCGCAATCGTCCTTGTGCACGGGTTTCCAAGTTCGCCGAGAGAGAGCCGTTGCCTCGCCGCGCTGTTGAACGCTCACGGGTGGACGACGCACGGCGTCTTGTTGCCGGGCTTCGGCGGACAGGCGCGGTCGATGGCGAACTACTCGGCGGACGATTGGGTCGCGGCGGTGACGGACCGCATCGCAAAACTGCGGCAGGAGCATCGCAAGGTGGTGCTTGTCGGGCACTCGATGGGCGGGGCGGTCGTCACGGAGGCGGCTCGGCGCGTTCAGGTGGATGGCGTCGTGCTGTTAGCGCCGTTCGCGTGGAAGGAGCCCGTCGTCGTGACGACGTTCTGGGGGATAGTCCGCCTGTTCAGCCCGACGTACTTCAAGCCGTTCAAGAAAACGAACTTCGACACGCAACGCGCCCGCAACACCATCGACCGCTTTTTCCCGGGCGCGGATGTGTCGGACGAGGCGACGCGGCGGGCGTTGCGGCAGGTCGGGATGAAGAAGTCGCTGCTGCTTGAAGTGCGTCGGATCGGTACGGAGCCTTACCGCGTGCCGTTTCCCAACATCCCGATGTTGTTGATGCAGGGCGACGCCGATCCGGTCGTCAAGCCGGAATCGACCCGAAAACTGAGGCGCGCGGTCTTCGCCGACGCGACGTACCTCGAACTCCCCGCCGAACACGACCTCCCCTACGACGACCGCCCCGCGTGGAACGCCGTGCGCGACGCCCTCCTCACCTTTACCGATGCGGTGCTGAACGATGCCGATTCTCACCTCTGACGCGGACACCATCGCCGCGATTGCGACGCCTCGCGGGGAGGGCGGCATCGGCATCATCCGCGTCAGCGGCGGCGACGCGCTGAAGATCGTTCAAGCGATCTTCCGTCCGAGTGTCGGTTCAACCTACGCGCCGACCCGCAGCCACGCGCTGACGCACGGCGTCATCGTCTCGCGCGACGATGACGCGGCGGTCGATGAAGTGCTTGTCGGCTACTTCGAGCCGCCTCGCACCTATACGGGCGAAGAGATGCTCGAAATCAACGCGCACGGGGGACTCGTCGGGTTGGAGACGATCCTGCGGCTGCTGACCGAACGCGGCGCGCGGCTGGCGAACCCGGGAGAGTTCACACAACGGGCGTTTCTGAACGGGCGACTGGATTTGGCGCAGGCTGAAGCGGTCGCCGACCTGATCCACGCGAAAACGGAACAGAGCCTTCGGGCGGCGGCGGCGCAACTGCGCGGGTCGCTCTCCAAACGGGTGGAGGCGGAGCGGCAGGCGTTGATCGCCGTTCTCGCCGAAACGGAAGCGATGGTCGATTTCCCCGACGAAGAGCTCGACTTCGAGCCGTCCGACAAGATGCTCGCCAACGCGCGCGGGTCGATGGCGCGGTTGGACGAGCTCGCGCGCGAGGCGGACAAAGGGCGATTGCTGCGCGACGGGTTGGATGTCGTCATCGTCGGCAAGCCGAACGTCGGCAAGTCGAGTCTGCTGAACGCATTGCTGGACGACGACCGCGCCATCGTGACCGAGATACCCGGCACGACGCGCGACGTGATCGAGGAGTACGTTAATCTTCGCGGCATCCCGATCCGTCTGACGGATACGGCGGGCATCCGCGAGACCGTCGATCCGGTGGAGCGCGAAGGCGTGTCGCGGTCTCGCCAACGGGCGGAAGTCGCCGACCTGCTGTTGCTCATGCTGGACACGTCGCGCCCGCTGACAGTCGAGGACGACGGGTTGATCTCGCGGATGCGCGAACGGGTCGCCATCGTCGTGCTGAACAAGATCGACCTTGAACCCGCTTGGGAGGCGTCCGTGTTGGATGAGCGGTTGAGGTCGGTCCCGCGCGTGTCCGTGTCGATCACGGAGAATCGGGGACTGGACACGCTCGCGGAAGCGATTGTCGAGGCGGCGCTCGGAGGCGATTCGCTCGGCGCGGAGCCGCCCGCCGTGACGAACCTGCGCCATCGCGCCGCGCTGCGGGAGGCGGTCGAGGCGTTGCGACACGTCGAGGCGAGCATGGCGTCGGCGGAGTCGCCGGAACTGATCGCCGTCGATCTGCGGGGCGCGCTGAACGCGCTTGGGTTGATCGTCGGGGAAACCGTGACGGACGATATTTTAGACCGCATTTTTTCGCAGTTTTGTATCGGGAAGTGAGGGAGTGCGATGGTGGTGTTGACACGATCATCTCGATTTTTTCGACCCCTTCCTAACCTCTCAATTCTAGGGGAAGGGATTGTTGTACTCCTCTTGGCGGTGATGATGGTGGCGTGCGGGGGGAAGTCTGCGCCCGCGCCGCTGCCGATTGAATCGGGCAACGCGGTGAGGGCGACCTCCCCCGTGCCGACGGGCGCGTTCATCACCTACAACCCCAAGAACCGCCTGTTCATCATGGGGAACCGTCACGTCTCGCGGATGCTGCAACTGCAAGAACAAGGACGCGGCGTCGTGACGGCGAGCCTTGCGGCGCACGATTCGGGACTGGAACTGCTCGACGCCGTTCAAAACGAGTTCCGCGTCCGCGCCGCCGGACGCGACTGGATCGGCTACGGCGGCGATCTAAAAGTGACGGGTCATCGAACCGAGACGGATGCTTCCGGCGCGCAGCAACTGCGGGTCACGCTCGAATCGCCCGCGCCGAAGGGCAATGAGCCGCAAGTGGCGTTGCGCGTCGTCGCCGTCTACGAAATCCACAAGACCGAGCCGCTCATGCGGAAGTGGCTCGAAGTGACCAATATCGGCAACGTGCCGTTTTTGTTGGAAGAAGTCGAGACGGAGCGGTTGTCGCTGCGGACGGTCGATCAGGCGTTTCGCTGGACGCGCGGCAATCAACTCTCCACCGCGTCGCTGCCGTTGAATGGCGGCGGGGACGACGGTTTGTTGTGGCTCCGGTTGGCGGGCGAGGGCGGGACAGCGCACCTCGTCGGTGTGATGAACGAGTCGCCGGGCGCGTCGCGGCAGACGTTCGTGTCGCCGACGGGCATTCTGGCGGCGGGCGTTGCGTCGTCGTCGCTGGGCAAGTGGCTTCAGCCTGAGGAAACGTCGTACTTGCCGTCCGTCTACCTGTGGGTGGATGCGTCGGCGGACGCTCTCGCCGCGAACGACACATGGCTCGCGCTGATGGCGACCGCGCGGCGACGCAACCACCTGCTCGGCGAGCCGTCGCGCGTCGTCGTGATGGACATGGACGCGATCAACGCCGAATCGTTGCGCGGGCTGCCGTCGGGGGCGCTGGTCTGCGTCCGGTACTCGTGGCAGGAGGCGTGGGATGATCCGAACGCCTCGCCGGACGCGCTCAATCTCAAGGGTGAAACCGTTCGCGCGTCGGGGCGACGGTTCGGCATTGTCGCGCCGATAGCGTGGCTGCCGGAGGGCGGCTCGCTCGCCAAGACGGAAACGAACTCGCCGACACTCGTGAAACGCGCGACGGTCCCGTCCGTGTGGCACGGCAAGTCGGGCATCCTCGCGCCGCTCGACAGCGATTACGCGCTGCTGGCGGGACGGACGCTCACGGCGATCTGCGACACGCTGAATCTCGACGGGCTTGTGCTCGAAGGCGACCTGTTCCCCCCGAATATACCGGGAGACTTGGAGACATACAATCGGTTCCTCTCGTTGTTGGACCGCATCAAGCGGGAACGCCCGCAGACGGTCATCGGGATCGGCGCGTCGAGCGTTCAGATGACGGACGGCTTTGACGCGGCGTTCGCGTCGGTGGCATTCTTAGGTAGCGCGACGGGCAGCGCGGCGACCGACACGAATCCCGGTTACTGGCGCAAGATCGAATGGATGATCGCTGTAGGGGGCAACGGTGAGGGTGTTCAGTAAGGTGTTTCGGGGGACGGTCGCGCTTTCAATCGCGATGGCGTTCGTCGTGTTCGTTGCGGGATGCGACAGTTCGATCATACCGACCGGCGACGACGTCGGCAATCGGTATCAGTTCGGCACGCCGCTGCCGAAATGGATGACTTTCTCCCGCGACGGGACGAAACTCGTCTACGAACGCGCGAACGTGCTTGTCCTCGTCACCGACCCGGAACTGAGAGACCCCGTTGCGATGACGGGCAACGACCCGTACGAACACCCGTCGTTCTCGCCGGACGGCGCGTGGGTGGTGTACGACTATCGCCCCGAACGATTTCGGCAGTCGGACTTGTGGGCGCGTCCGGTCGATTATTCCGCCGTGCCGAGACGCATCACCGACTCGTACGCGCGCGACTTCATGCCGCAGTGGTCGGGAGACGGCAAATGGGTGTCGTTTCATTCGACGCGGAACCCGGTGAACAACATTTGGGTGGTTCCCGCCGCGGGCGGCGAACCGCTCGCGCTGGGGACGGCTCAGGCGACGGAGCGCAGCCATGCGTGGTCGCCGGACGGCGCGCGGTTGGCGTTCGAGCGGTTGACCGGGAACAACACCGACATCTGGGTCGGCGACCCGACGACAGGACAGGTCGAACTGCTGGTCGAGTCGCCCGCGTCGGACAAGCAACCCGTCTGGCGACCCGACGGCGAGGCAATCGGCTTCCTCTCGTTCGTCAACGGCAAGTGGAACATCTCGGTGCGAGAGTTCGATGAGGCGGAACCGCGCCGCATCACGAGCGTCTCGTCGAACATCGCGTCGTTCGGGTGGCTGATGGGCGGACGGGCGGTGATCTACCAAACGGTCGATAAGGCGCTGTACGCGCAGATGGACGAGGAGGGCGCGTCTCCCGTGAAACTGCGGGATGTCACCGATTTCACCGTCTCGCCGGACGGGATGCGGTACGTCTACATCGGCGCGACCGACGATCAGAACCGCGTCCTTGTCGATCCGATTCCCACCGAGTTTCTCCCCTAAACATAAAGATGAAAACCTCACCGATGAAATCGCGCGTTGTCGTCATCGTCGGCGGAGACGCCGCCGGGATGAGCGCGGCGTCCAAAGCGAAACGAACGCAGCCGGACACGAACGTGATCGTGCTGGAACGCGGCGAGTATGTCTCGTACGCGGCGTGTGGGCTGCCCTACTTTTTGGAGGGCGTCGTGTCGTCGGTGGACGATCTCATTTCGCGGACGCCGGACGAGCACCGCGCGAACGGCATCGACCTGCGCTGTCGCCACGAGGCGGTCGCGCTGGACACGCGAGGGCATGTCGTTCGGGTGAAGTCGCCGGAGGGCGAGTACGATCTGCGGTACGACAAACTGCTCATCGCAACGGGCGCGTCGCCGAAGCAGCCGCCGTTCGCGCGAGTCGATTTCGACGGCGTGTTCACCCTGAGAAACATCCCCAACGCGCTGGCGATCAACGAGTATTTGGATCGTGTGAAGCCGCGTCGCGCCGCGTTGATCGGCGGCGGATACATCGGGATGGAGATGGCGGAGGCGTTGACGACGCGAGGCATCGACACGACGCTGGCGGAGCGCGGCTCGCGCGTCCTGAAACGGCAGTTGGACGAGGAGATGGCGCAACTCGTCGCGGAGCATCTTGCGGCGCGAGGGGTGCGGCTGTTGTTTGAGAAGGAGACGACGGCGTTGTCGGGCGGGGCGAACGTCGAGGGTGTGCGGTTCGCAGACGGGGAATCGCTTCCCGCCGAGTTGGTGATCGTCGGGGTTGGCGCGTCGCCGAACGCGCAACTCGCCGAAAACGCGGGCATCAAACTGGGCGAGTCCGGCGCGATTGAGGTGGATGCCGCGATGAGGACGAGCGCGTTCCACGTCTACGCGGCGGGCGACTGCGCGACCGTGCGGCACGTCGTCACGGATCGAAACGTCTACATTCCGCTCGGCTCGACGGCGAACAAGCAGGGGCGCATCGCAGGCGAAAACCTCGTCGGCGGACACGCGACGTTCAACGGCGTCGTCGGCACGATGGTGTGCAAGGTGTTCGACCGCGCCTTCGCCCGCACGGGTCTGATCGACGAGCAGTCGCGCGATCACGGCTTCCGACCGAAATCGGCGATGATCGAGGCGCACGTCCGCTCCGGTTACTACGACCCGCCGACGATCCACGTCAAACTGACCTACGACGAGCGGTCAAGGCGGTTGCTGGGCGGGCAGTTGTTCGGGGATGAGTCGGTCGCCAAGCGGATCGACGTGGTGGCGACGGCGCTCCACAACCGCATGACGGTGGACGACTTCGCGCAGTTGGACCTGAGTTACGCGCCGCCGTTCGCGCCCGTGTGGGACCCGTTGCTGGTCGCGGCGAATGTGGCGGCGAGATAGAACCCTTACCGCTGTTTGATGTTCGCCCATGTCGTGACGAGTCTGTTTGCGGGTTCGACGGCGAGCGCGCCGCCGGCTTTCAGCGTATACCCGTTACCGGAGTCGTCCTCGAACGAGGTTGCGTAACCGCGCTCATCGAACGTCCAATACGCGATCGTGTCGTCATCGGGGCGATGGTCGCGCGTCGGTTTAAAGTCGCCATCGTACCGCCAGCCTTTCGAGATACGGATTTCGTCAATCCAGCCGCGCATCGATTCATACGTGGGGATACTGCCGCACTTCATGTTCCCATTGCGCTCCGGCGGAATACCACCGATGTAGAGAGGGTTGGTCAACCAACCGCCGTTCGGTGTGGCGCGTCCGTTGGTGCCGCGCGCCTCACCGTCGATGAAATCCCGCAACGAGATGCCGTCGGCATCGCCCTTGAGTTGAAAGGCGACGTGAACCCAACGCTCCAACGGATAGTTGATGCGATTGGGATAGAAGGCGTATCCGGTCGTGCCGCCTCCGCAGCCTACCACTGTCGCGATCTCGTGTCCAATCTTCACCATGACCATGCCGGGCGGGTCGGGCACGAGTCCCGGGACATCTCTCAACTCTCGACTGGTTAGGAGGATTTTGTAGCTGCCCTCTTTCATGATAAGGGGCCATTGGGTGATCGGCGGATCGCCACGAGGCTCTTCAGGCATCGCGGTGAAGTAGAACCTGCCTTCGACGGTCAACCCGTCCGTCGTATCGGCGAACACATCGTCGTGTTCGAGATAGAGGTAGCCGCCTTCGGGAATCTCAATCGCGCCGCGTGGCGCGGCTCCTACAGCGGTGGACGCGAACAGGATCGTTCCCGCCAACAGCATGACGGCGTAGGCGTTTGTCGTCATTCGTTCGATCACCTCTCAAAATCCATTAGTTCCCGCGAGTGGTTGGCGTACAAGTAACGAATCAGGACGCATTTCCACAACGCCGCCGGAGCCGCGTACCCGCGAGTTGAGATCAAAACGATCACCCACACCAAGATCGACCGAAGCCCTCCACGACGTTATTCTCCCGCCAATGTATCGAATTGGGACATCGACTGTCCACCTTTAGATCATACGGAAGCCAACTCACCAAATCCGTCGGATCATTCGATTTTTTCGAGATCGAACGGGTGGAACACGGTGAAACACGACGAAACACCATGAAACATCGTGGAACAAAGTGAAACACGTTTTTCAGCCGTAACATCCTCTGAACCCCCATGAACACTGAGTTGTTCGATGGAACAGACGATTTCGTGTTCCACTCTCGACGCGACGCGGGCGGACACCTCGTGATTGTCCAATGAAAACCGAATGACCTTACGCAAAGCCGATGCCACCTTGACACCTCATATGACGCGAGTTACATTCCAGATGACAGGTTTCGCCTTTCCCCGACCGCATGGGGGAGCCGCACCACCCAAGGAACACTCGCCGATGAAACGCCAACTCGCTTTGTGCATCGGGATTCTTGCAATGGGGATCACCGCGACCGCGCAGTCGGCGACCGTCGCCGTCATCGAGATACGCACCGAGATCGGCAAGGGGCTCTCGCGGTACATCGAACGCTCCATCGCCGCCGCCGCCGAGCAAGACGCGGACGCCATCGTCTTCGACATGCACACACCCGGCGGACGAGTCGACGCGATGGGCGAAATCGTCAACCACATTTTTGATACCGACCTCCCCACCATCGCGTACGTGCGGACGGAGGCGATCTCCGCCGGAGCGGTCATCGCGCTCGCGTGCGATCAGATCGTGATG
>JAQBWJ010000022.1 GCA_027625215.1 Candidatus Poribacteria bacterium | reverse complement strand
GAAAGAGATCGCTCGGGACGCGACGAACGGGTGGGACGCGATGAACCGCATCGGTTGGTGGGTCTATCGAAACGTGCGCGACAAGGGGCTCGACAAGGGCTTCGCCTCCGCGAAACAGACGCTCGACTCGCGCAGCGGCGACTGCACGGAGCATACGATGCTCGCCGTCGCCCTGACCCGCGCCGTCGGGATTCCGGCGCGCATCTGCGCGGGGGTCGTCTGGCAGAAAGACGCCTTCTACTACCACTTTTGGTACGAGGCGTTCATCGGCGAATGGGTGGCGATGGACCCGACGTTGGGGCAGTTCCCCGCCGACGCGCGGCGCATCCAACTTACGGGCGAGCGGTTCGAGTCCGACACGGCGTTGGAGTTCGGCGAGGGCATTTTGAAAACGCTGAATCGGTTGGAACTTAGGTCGGTGCAAGAATGATGCGCGCGGTCCGATTCTCCTCCCCTTGCAGAGGAGGATTGTGGATGGGTCGGAAAAACAAGTGTCTACTCGGCCATAATTGACCCCTTCCTAGCCTTCCCCTGCAAGGGGAAGGGATGCTTTAAGGACGATGCGCCACTCCGACCATCCGCGTAAAATGGTGGGACGTTTTTAAGGGAGCCTCACGATCATGCCGAAGAAAATCGCGGTCATCTCGACCATCTTTTTCAAGTACTCGCACACGCAGCACATGGCGGACCGCATCCTCGAAGGGTACGGCTATCTCGGTCGCCACTACATGCCCGACCTCGAACTCGTCTCGATGTACGTCGATCAGGTGAAGGACAACGACCTCAGCCGCGAACGTTCCGAGCGGTTCGGCTTCCCCATCTACCCGACGATTGCGGAAGCGCTGACGCTCGGCGGCGACAAACTCGCGGTCGATGGCGTGCTGCTCATCGGCGAGCACGGCGACTACGGGCGCAACGACAAGGGACAACACCTCTACCCGCGCTACAAGTTCTTCAAAGAGATCGAAGCGGTCTTCCGCGACAGCGGGCGAAGCGTCCCCGTCTTCAACGACAAGCACCTCTCGTACGATTGGGACGAAGCCGTCGAGATGGTCGATGTCTCCCGCGAGTTGGGCTTCGCGTTCATGTCGGGGTCGTCGTTGCCGGTGACGTGGCGACTGCCCGCGCTGGAGTTCCCGCTTGGCGTCGATCTGCGCGAGGCGGTCTGCGTCTGCTACGGCGGCGTGGACAGTTACGACTATCACGGGCTCGAGACGATTCAGTGCATGGTGGAACGGCGCGGCGACGGAGAAGTCGGGGTAAAGTCGATCCACGCGATGCGCGGCAACGCCGTGTGGGACGCGCTCGACGCGTGCGCGTGGGACGAAGACCTCATGTGGGGAGCCATCGCGCGCAGCAACACGCGCAAGCCTCAGAAGGAAGACCGCATCGACGCCTACCGAGACCGCGACGATCTACGCAAAGCGGTCGCCAACCCGGTTGCTTACGTCATGGAGTACAACGACGGATTGAAGGCGACAAACCTCCTGTTCAGCGGGTTCGCGGACGACTTCAATTTCGCGGGGCGGCTCGGCAACGGCATAATCGAATCGTGCCAGATGTACCTCCCGATGCCCCCGCGTCATACGACGTTGGCGAGTTTCTTCAGCCCGCTCATGTATAATATCGAAAAGATGTTCCACTCAGGGAAGGCGACGTACCCCGTCGAACGCACGTTATTGACAACCGGGCAAACGGCGTTCGCGGTCGAATCGCTGCATGAGGGAGAGGTGAAACTGGAGACGCCGCAACTCGCCGTTGAATATCGCGCGACGGAGGAATCCCACTTCTGGCGCGCCTGAAGACGATCACGACTAGGAATTCATGAGCCATATCGCTCTCATCACGCCGACGGATCGGGTCAGTCCAAATCCCGGCGATATGTTCATCGGCATCGGCGCCCAGTATCTGATCGAACAGGCGCTGGGTCCGCAACGATGGATGCTGGTTGACGTCTTCAGCAAGAGGCGGTTTCGTCAGTCCGAATCGGCGTTGCGCGACGCGAAATTCGCCGTCTATGCGGGGATGCCCCAGTACGCCAATTACGACTACTGGTGCGAATGGCGCGACGACCTCATGTGGCGCGACTGCTTGATCCCCTGGAACATCCCCGTATTGTCGTTGAGCGGCGGCGCGGCGCATGGCAAGGCGACTATCGACGGCGATGCGTTCGTCGCGGACTGCATGGCGAGCGCGAAGACGCGACGAATCATCAGCCAACGGTTCCGCCAGATTCGCCTGTGCGCGGTGCGCGACCCGTTCACAAGCGGCTTGCTCACGAAATTGGGACATCAACACGCGGTGCTGCCGTGCAGCGCGGCGTGGTCGTCGTCCATGTGGGGTGTGCAACCGGAGTCGACCCGTCCGCATCTGTTCTTGGTTCCGCCGCGTCTGGCGGTTGCGTATCGCGCGCCGATTGGTCGGGCGCTTGCGCTCGCGGCAACGAACCCTGGCATGGCGTTGCGCCGGATGCGTTCGAGGCTTGAACTGAACCGCGACTACACCTCGTTGCCGGAGACGTGGGTCGAGATTTATCGGGCGTTGGCGGAGCGGCATTCGTCCGTCAAGGTGCTGTGTCACACGCGCATGGACCAACTCGCGCTTGTCGAGCATATCCCGAACGACGACCTGTGGTATCACTCGGACCCGTATACGCTGTTGCGTCAATATGGGTCGGCGCATACGGTGGTGAGCGCGAGGATTCACGGAAGCCTCCCGGCGTTTGGCATTCCCGACACGCGGGTGCTCAACATCTCCGTCGATGTTCGCGGCGCGACCATCGAGCTCGTCCCGCAAATCGCCAATATCCCGGTAGGAGAACTATCCGTCGAACGGGTGTTGCGCGAAATGGAGACGCTCGAACCGTCGTCGTCGCGCGACCTTGTCGAACCGCTGGAAGCCTACCGCAAATTGATCGCCACCGCCGTCGGTTCGCTTTGAACCCTTCCCGTTTGGGGGAAGGAGACGCAGCCGAACGCGACATGAATCCCGATGACGAGGCAACGACGAGAATGGGTAGAATCCGCAACATCATCCGACGGGCGTTCGTCCGCGAGCCGATGCTGAACCGACGCATGACGGTCGATCTCTGCGAAAACGTCCACCTGCACTACCGCAACCTGCGGCTGGAGTTCCCCAAAGAGGAGTTCCTGTTCATCCTGCGCGCGCTGAAATCGCTGGACGAGGAGAAGATCGAGAACTTCCCGTACGCGCCCGACGCTTGGGAAGAAATCCTCCACACGACCGACCTCCCGAAGCGGGCGGAACACAACCACCGCCTTCAAGTCGAGGAGCAGATGGAGGGGCATTACCATCTGCACTATCGCAATTTGCGGATCGAGGCATTCGCGGAGCAACATCTCGAATGGCTGTTCGCGTCGCCGGATGACGAGTCGAAAAGATAAGGAGAGTTGAAACATGGTCTATGTCGTGGGACATCGCGGCGCGGCATCCGTGCTGCCGGAGAACACGCTCAAAGGGTTTCGGTACGCCATTGAGATCGGCTGCGACTACACGGAGTGCGACATCCATCTCACCAAAGACAACAAACTCGTCGTCATGCACGACACCACCGTCGACCGCACGACGAACGGCTCCGGTCCCATTGCCGACAAGACCTTCGCCGAAATGCGCGCGCTCGACGCGGGCGACGGCGAGCAAGTCCCGACGCTCGATGAGGTGTTGGCGACGACGCAGGGCAAGATCATCCTGCTGTGCGAGATGAAAGGTCCCGGCGTCGAGGAACAGGCGATGGACGCGGTGCGCTCGCGCAACATGCAGGGCGAGGTCATCTTCACGTCGTTTGTGGAAGACCGCATCGCCAAAGTGAAACGGACGGATGAGGCGTTCCAGACCGGGGCGATCCTCCCCGACCCCTCCGACGACGACGTGCAGCGCGCCCACGACTTGGGCGTGACGGCGGTCGGCGTGCAGTACCGCAACATGCGGCTTCGCACCATCGAGAAGGCGCACGCGCTCGGCTTGCAAATACGCGCGTGGAACCCAGACGAACTTGCCCTGCAACTGGCGATGATCGGGTTGGGGGTGGATGGGGTCAGCACGAACCGACCGGATATGCTGATCAAGCACCTCAAAAGCACCGGAGAGCGAAAATGACTCCCCGCCTGAGATTCGCAGGTCTCTTACTCGCGTTTGCGATGACGATGGATGCGTACGCTCAGGGACGGATTCTCTTTGCACGAACCGCCCTAGAAACGGCAGGTTCCGATCTCTATGTGATGAACGACGATGGATCGGGCGTCCAACGATTGACGGATCATCCGGATCACGACATTCAACCGAAATGGTCATCCGCAGCCGACCGGATCGCCTTCACGAGATGGTCCGACGGACTGCAACTTGAGGTCTATACGGTGGACCAGAACGGCGCGAATCCCGTCAATCTGACGGAGCACCCCGCTAAAGATTGGGATCCCGCTTGGTCGCCGGACGGTGAGCAGATCGTTTTTCGCACAGGACGCGACGGCGTCTCGTGTCTATACTCGATGAACGCAGATGGGACGAACGTTCGCCGCCTCACTTTTGGTACGGACTGGTTGCCGAGTTGGTCGCCGGACGGGCAACAGATTGCGTTCGTCCACGACAGCAACGTCGGTTGGGATGTCTATACACTCAACATAAGAAACGGAAATCGTACGCGATTGACGGACACGCGCGGCAATATTCGCGTAGACACGTGGTCGCCGCCGAGTTGGTCTCCGAACTCCGGACGGTTGGTATTCAGCGCGTGGACTCAAATGCAAGGTGGGGTGTCTTTGTGATGAACCGAGATGGTTCGGACTTGCGGCGCCTGTCGGAGAACGACATGAAGGACGAGGCATCTTCGTGGGCGCCCGATGGGAAGCGGATCGCGTTCGTCCGAACTACCGTTGACGAGTTCGGTATCTGGACGATGAGCGGGGACGGAACGGATCGGCGACAATTGACCTCTCCCGTTTATGGCGAAGCGGAAGATAAATCTCCCTTTTGGTACGATCCGAATGCGTTGGCGGTATCGCCGACGGGGAAACGCCCGTTCACGTGGGGTTGGCTGAAATCGCTGCGATAGGGAAGGGCAACGCATGTCCGAACCGCTCACCATCGGCATCACGGGATCGTCCGGGCTTGTCGGCACGCGGCTGACGGCGTTGTTGACGGAACGGGGTCACGCCGTCCGCCGCTTCGTCAGGCGGGAACCGCGAGGCGCGGATGAAGTTCGCTGGAACCCCTCCGGTGGTGAGTTGGCGTCGTCCGCGCTGGATGGACTTCACGCCGTCGTCAACCTCGCCGGAGAGAACATCGGCGGTGGCGCGTGGACGAAGGAACGCAAGGCGGCGATCCTGAACAGCCGCGTCGATGGGACGCGCCTACTCGCCGAAACGGTAGCGGTGATGGATAACCCGCCCAAGACGTTCGTATCCGCGTCCGCGCTCGGCTACTACGGCTCGCGCGGCGACGAACGGCTCACCGAAGAGAGCTCGAACGGCGACGATTTCCTCGCCGACGTGTGCCGTCAGTGGGAGGCGGCGACTCAATCCGCCGAATCGAGCGGCAAGACGCGCGTCGTCCGCCTGCGGTTGGGGCTCGTGATGGCGGCGAAAGGCGGGATGCTCGACAAGATGCTGACGCCGTTCAAGATGGGCGTCGGCGGGCAACTCGGCGACGGGCGGCACTGGATGAGTTGGATCGACGCGGACGACCTCGCGCGGGCGATTTTGTATGTCATCGAGGACGACTCGCTATCGGGCGCGGTGAATGTCGTGTCGCCGAACCCCGTCACGAACGCCGAGTTCACGAAAGCGTTGGGGAAGGTGTTGAATCGCCCGACGCTGTTGCCCGTCCCCGTTTTCGCCCTGAAAGTGATGTTCGGGCAGATGAGCGAGATGATCATGGCGAGCCAGCGCGTCGAGCCGACGAAGTTGGTCGCGTCGGGATTCACGTTTGAGTACTCCGGCATCGAGGCAGCGCTGCGGCATGTGTTGGGGTGATCGGTACGTGCGAAAGGGCGAGCCGTTTTGTGACTCGCCCTTATCTTTGGGGAAGAACCCCCATCCCAACCTTCCCCCGCTGGGGAAGGGGTTTACGCTAGAACGTGCTTTCTCGCGTGGTGTTGTAGCACCAGCGGGAGGTTTGCAGGTAGCGGAACAACGCCGTGTTCGCCTCACGCGTGCCGATGCGGTGCAACGCCTCCGTCGAATAGCCGCGCACGTAGCGGTTCGGGTCTTCCAGCGACTCGACCAGCGCAGGGATCGACGGCGCGGCGCGTTCACCGATGCGGGTCAGCGACAGGCTCGCGTTGAACCGCACCTGATCGTCCGTGTCCTTCAACGCGCGGGACAACGCCGGAACGACCAACGCCGTCGGCTCCTTCACCAGCCCCAACGACTCCGACGCATGGCGACGCACGCTCTCCGCCGAGTCTTCCAACGCCTTGACCAACGCCTCAGCCGCTTCCGTCGCGTCGGGCCCGATCTCGCCGAGCGCGTACGCCGCGTTGCTGCGAACACCCTCAACCTCATCTGAAAGCGCGTCGATCAACGCCGGGATCGCCTCGACCCCCGCCGCACTCAGTCCGTAAGCGGCGTTGCGCCGCGTCGTCTCCGATTCGGTTTTGAGCCCTTCGATCAGCGCGGGGACTCCGACGGAACCATACTCCGCCAACGAGTACGCCGCGTTCAACCCGACCGACTCGGATTCGTCCGTCAACGCCGCCGCGAGTTCGTCCATCTTGGCATCCGCCGGACGAGGCGCCGGGTCGTTGCCCGCGAGCCAGTTCCACACGTTGCGCCAGATGGGGGAGTGGTCGCGCGGCAGTCCGTGATTCTCAAGCGGCTGCCATTCGCGGTTTTCGCAGTTCCAAGACGGCTCCGTCGGCTCTTCCATCCGCACGAACTGGAACTTCAGCATGAACCGCTTCACGTCTTCGGTGACGTTCGGGTTCGCGCGGTGCCACAGGTCGTAGTGGATGATGGCGACCGTGCCCGCCTCTCCGATCAACGGGATGCCCTCGTCGTCCTGATTCTCAAACCGATTCGCGTAGAACTGCGTGCCGGGAATGACGCCCGTCGGACCGACTTCCATCGGCACATCTTGGGGATAATAGAACGCCATCGCCCATCGCGGATGATGGTGGCGCACCTTGCCGTATCCCCAATAACTGTCCTTGTGCCAGCCGCCGCCGCGACTGCTCGGAGGGTTGAAATGTCCGTGACGGTGCGGGTGCATGATGTTGTCGGGACCCAACACGCTCGTGAACGCGCCCTTGATGACCGGATCGTCGAACACGTCTTGAATGTCCGGCACGCGCGGCAGGATGTTGTTGCCGGGGTTGCCCTCTTTTTCGTAAACGGCGAGCAGTTTCTGGTAGATGGCGTCGTGCGCCTCGCGCGGGAGGCTCGATTTCACGACGACGAAGCCTTTTGAGATGAACTGACGCATCTGCGCGTCCGTAAAGAGAATCGGCGAATCCGACATGGATTCCTCCCGTAAGTAAATGGAAACGTGGTGGGAATGCCTGTTTCGCACGAAAACCGCTACGAACAAGGGTACGTGGAATGACGTTTTTCGACAACCCCAATACGCTTGACCCCCGTCGAAACGCGCCGCGCGTACGATCTTCCTCGAAATCGGCGGCAAGACTCGGTTATACTTCTTCTTAATGAGCTCTTGAATGAGTCCCGACCCAAACCCCCCGTCGTTATTACTTCCGGAGTATCTGAACGGATGATCGAATCGGTGACGCCGCCCTTGCGCCCTCGCGCGTTGAGTCGGTACTACGCTTTCATCGCGCTGTACCAAATGGCGGTGGTGCACGAATCCGTCGAACGCTCGCTCCGCCTGATGTGGGATACAGACGAGGCGCGACTGAACACGGATGAACTGATCCGCGCCTTTGCGACGCAACTCGCCAAACTGACCGTCGAACATCTTGACACGGTGGACAGTCTCATAGAACAATACGCGCGGCAACGCGCCCTCCATCGTCTGCCGATGGTCGATCTCGCGTTGCTGCGCTTGGGATGCGCGGAACTGCTGTATTTGTCGGATGTGCCTCCGGCGGTCACGATCAACGAGATCGTCGAACTCTCCAAGCAGTTCAGTTCGGATGAGTCTCCCGCGTTCATGAACGCCGTGCTGGATCAGGTCAAGTCGCACCGCGATGAGGTGCCCGCATCGGAGAAAGTGGAAAGTCGATGGGTCGTATCGGAAGCCTCTCAATAGCCGTCGCGCTCGTGTTCGCCGCGATGACCGCAACGGCGTGGGCGCATCAGGAAGCGAATCTGTACGCGCAGTTCGGCGGCAAAGGCACGATGACCGGGCAGTTCTCCGATGACACGCAGTTTTTTGCGGATGGCATCGGCAACCTGTACGTCTCGGACGCCACCTACAAACGGATTCAAAAGTTCGACGCGGACGGCAACGTTGCCCTCGAAATCGACAACACGACTCAAAGCGGCGCGACGCTCCGCAGCCCGAAGGCGCTCGCCGTCGACGCGAGCGGGACGATCTACGTTGTCGATCTCGAATTCGTCGCCGTTGAGAATGCGGTCGGCATCGGCGCGCACTACTACGGTCACGCGATCCATCGCTTCTACCGCGACGGGTCGTACCGCGACACCCTTCAGTACCTTCCGTTGAACCAGAAGCAGCCGTACCCCGAAACGGCGGATTTGGCGATCAACCCAAAGGGCGAACTGACCGCGATGGTGCGGTTCGGCGAGTTGGATCGCTCCGTGCTGCTCGCGGTGTCTCCGGCGGGCGAAACGTACGTGTACGATCAGGACTACATCTATAAATTGGACGCCGACGGCGCACTTCTCGGTTCGTTCGCGGGGTACGGCTCGCGTCCCGGCGAAACGGACACGGCAACGTCGTTGAGCGTCTCCGCGAACGGCAACCTGTATGTGACGGACTCGGTGAACCACCGCGTCGTCGTGTTCGACTCGGAGGGCGAGTTCGTCCGCGATTTCGGCGTCGCGGGCACCAAGAACGGGCAACTGAAGGAACCGACCGTCGCGGCGGCGCAGACGAGCGGTTCGGTGTACGTCGGCGACTCGGCGCAGTATACGCGCGTCCACGCCTCCGACATCCCGATCCGTAAAGAAGACCCCTCGCCGCAACTGCCGACCAAGATGACCCCTTGGCAGTACCGCCTCACCTCGACGCGCCTGTTCACGACGTTCATTACCCGCGTGCAGGAGTTTTCGGCAGACGGCAGTTTCGTGAACAAAACCCTCGTGCGGTTCCCGACGGACTCGTACGACTCGTGGCACTACGAACTTCGAGCCATCGGCGCAGACGGGCGGCTTTACTATCAGCACAAGAACACGTTGGTCGTTCGCGTGTATGCGCCGACGGAAGGCGTCTCGTGGCGAAGCGTCCACAAAACGCTTCACCTTGATTTCGACTTGGACACGCTCGACCAGCAGATCGACAACCCCGACATTGACGATGTGCTCGGCACGGGCGCGGACTATCGGGCGCGCGGTTGGCTGTTCCAAGACAAAGAACTCGATTTTCTCATCCCGCGCGGAGCGGTCGGCGGATCGGCGTTCGGCAGCCTGCGGTTCGAGTACGACTACTCCGAGCGCGAACGGCTCGGACTCAGCGGCGGCTTCTACGCGCTGCGCTCGCGTTCCGAGCAACTGTTCACATCAGAAGCGGGTCTCGACCCGGAGCGTTCATTCCCGCAGGATGACCGCGACGAACTGCGGTTTGACTCGGCGGAGCTCCAGTTCAGTTGGGAACGGACGCTCAACGACGATCCGTATCGATACCGCCGCATGACGACGTTCTTCAATATGTCGGTTGGAAGCGTCACGAACGACAACTACGCCGTCGCCGCGTCGAACCTACGACGGATGCGTACCTATCAGGAGTTCCTCGATTGGGAGACTGGAGTGGAGTACGACTTCGCGCCGCGCATGTTTGCGACGCTATCGGTGTTGCGGGGTCCCGCAAACGGCGGCTTCAACGGCTGGTGGACGTTTGTCGACGAGACCGGCGCTTTGTTTGCGAGAGGCTTCAATGACGGTCGAGAGACGCGCGTGCAATGGCAACTCGAGGGCTACCTTTAAGACGCGGCGACTTTCTCTTGACGGGCATGAACTTTTCAATGGCAAACCGGTTTATTACCCTGAGTGGGTAGTGCCGGTTTTAGCCTTTGTATATTCTGAAATCAACGGCAACAAATGTTTGAAATGCGGAACTCAGGTGCGAACGTGAAGACGACCGAGTTTGGTCGCAGGGAGAAGACGATGATCTCTTTGACAAGACGCTTGTCCACG
This sequence comes from Candidatus Poribacteria bacterium, assembly GCA_027625215.1. GTDB lineage: Bacteria > Poribacteria > WGA-4E > JAQBWJ01. The sequence continues at coordinate 981 of JAQBWJ010000022.1, read as the reverse complement.
CGCGTGGTTTTGATGACGCTCGCTCTGATTTGGGGCGTCGCGTCGGTCAGCGCGCAATCGGTATTGGTGATTTGGGACTCGCCCGAAAACGCGGCGATCTTCCAAAACATCTTTGAAGATGCCGGATATCAAGTCACGCTGAGCGACACGGCGGAACCCGGTTATACGGGCGCGAACCCATCGCCGTTTGGACACGACGTTGTCGTGCACCTCAACGCGGACGACGGGGCGTGGGAAACGGAAATGTCTCAGGCGGGTCAATCCGCGCTGGTCGGCTATGTTGCCTCCGGTGGCGGTTATATCGGCGGCGAGTGGAACGCTTGGGAAGTCCGCACGCACCAACGCATGTTGTCGATGCTTGACCTGATTCCGATGGTCGGGCTCGATAACGGGACGTACGGCTCAATTGTCGCAAGCGTCGCCGCAGGAGCGGAATCGCACCCGATATTCGCCGGAATCCCGAGCACCTTCACGTATTCGGGATGGCGCATCGCCAGCGTTCCGAGAGAGTATACGGACTCGTTGGTGTTCACGCTGTTGACGGACAACCTCAACAACGCGGTGCTTGTCGAGCGCGTCTACGGCGCGGGGCGCGTCATCGCGTTCAACCACGCGGCGGCGTATCGGACTAACGGAAGCGCCGAAGCCATCGACAACGCGACGATTCAGCAGTTGTACGTGAACGCGGTCGCCTACGCTTCGGGCGGCGGCGCGACGAACCCGGTCGGCAGTATCTACGGAATCGGCGGCGCGGGCTTCAACACACGCCCGATTGTCGATTTCGCGTCGCTGGCGGCGCAGGCGACTGTCCAATCGACCCCGCTCTCCGCGACGGACAAGAGTATCCTCGCGCAGTCCATCTCAACGATACTGCTCCAAAAGGTGTTGCCCGGCTACCCGGAACATGCGGCGGAACTTTACTACGATTACAACAACCCCGTTTTCAACGACAACAACGGCAACGGTCTGACCGTTTCGCTG
>JAQBWJ010000021.1 GCA_027625215.1 Candidatus Poribacteria bacterium | reverse complement strand
CCCGCCGCTGAAACTGATTTCGCCAGCGGCGCGCTCTCGAACGACGATCCGCACGTCGAGCGTTTCGCGTCCTTCCGCGTAGCCGGGCGTCACGAAATCGACTTTGGCGAAGAAGCCCAGCCTGAAGATACGTTGACGACTCAACGCCAACTGCGTCGCGTTGAACGGGTCGCCCTCCTTCAGCACCATCTCGCGGAGAATGATGTCGGGCTTCGTTTTCGGGTTCGCATTCTCAAAGGAAACAGTGATCTTGCCGATGCGCGCCTGCGTCCCCTCGCTGATTTGGATCGTCAGGACGCCCGTCTCTTCTGCCCATAACAGCGTCGGCTCCATGTAGGGATAGCCGCGCGAGCGATAGAGCTCGCGGAGTCGGGTGAAATCCGACTGAATCGCCTCCACGCTGTACGGGTCGCCCGGCTTGAGCCTCAGCCGAGCGCGAAGTGTCCGCTCCCCGATGGCTTCGTTGCCGACAAGCTGCGTCTCTTTGACGACGGAGCGCGACCCTTCGGCGATGTTCAGTCGCACAATCAACTGACGCTTGTCGCCGTCGCCTTCCAGGTTCGGTCCGCCCGTGACGCGAACGCTGCGATACCCGGCGTTCTGATACATCACTTCGAGTAGGCGACGGTCTTCGTCGAATGTCAACGGTGAAAAGATGCCGTCGCTCGACAGCCGAGACAGCAACGGCGCTCCCGCAAACGTTCCCCGCGCGCGCGTACCGATCTGACCGAGAATCTCGCCGTCCGAAAACGCCTCGTTCCCCTCGATCTGAACGTCTTCAATGAAAAACCGCTCGTCCTCGCGGATGGTGAAGGTGGCGACCGTCTCCGTTCCTGAGTCGGACTGCTCAGGCTCGTCAACCGTCGCGGCGACGTACCCGCGACTTCGGTAGAACGTCTCCAAGTTCGCGCGCGACGTTTGCAGCGCAAACATATTCAACCGTTCCAGCGCGGCGACCTCGCGGAGCGTCTTCGCCTTGAACGCCTTGTTGCCAACGAACTCCAGCCGCACGCGCCGACCCTCGTGGATCGCCACCGTCACATCGACGCGGTTCGTCTCGGCGCGATGGGTCGGCGCGCCCGCGTTCACTTCGGCGTGAAGATAGCCGCGCGCTCGGTAAAACTCGACCAATCGCTGCGTGAGTTGTTCGAGTTCCCGTTGAGTGTAAGGCTCGTTCGTCCGCGCGCCTACCGCCTCCCACAAATCGCGTGTCGAGAGCGTTTCGTTCCCTTCAAACGCGACCTGACCGAACCGCGCCGCTTCACCCGCTTGTATCGTGTGGACAAGATCGATCAGTCTGCCGCGCGGGGTCGTTTTCGGGGTGATCGTCGCGCGGAAGTAGCCGTTTCGGGCGTACAAGTTTTGCATCGACCGAACGTCCCGCTGCAACGCCACGTCCGCGTAGCCCGGCCCCTCCGTCAGCCGGAGAACGGCGCGCACTTGACCCGGTCGCAGCGCGATCTCCCCATCCAACGAGACCGTTCCAACGCGAAGTCGCCGTTGCAGATCGAACTTCAGCGCGACGCTGCCGTCCTCCAGCGGGAGACGATACACTCGCACCTGCGCGAAGTTGCCCGTTCGGTAGAGGTCTTCGATTGCCTTGCGAACGTTGAAGCCGGAATAGGGTTGATCCACCAGCGCATCGACGCGGGTGGGCAGGTTGGAAAGGTCGTCCGCGCCGTCGCCGACGAACGACAGTTCGCGCACCATCGGCGACTGCGCCGTCGCCATCGCCGCGACGACGCACAGCCAAACGACGCACAACCGACGCAACCAAGCGGCTGGTCTGATGGGGTTAACGGAACTCGTACTCAAGTTTCAAGTCCACCCCATACTTGCCTTCTTCGTTTCGTTCGCCGCTGATGGAAATGTTGCGGTTCATCTGGTAGTCGATCTCGATGCGCTGCTCCTGACCCAGCTGCAACGTCGAGGAGTAGGAGACTTGGAAGCGCGACGCGAGCTCTTTGGTGAATTGAACGCGCGTGTCACCCGGCTCGGCGGAATCGTAATCGAGGTCAAGGTCGAGCCCGAGTCGACGCGAGATGTCGCGCGTCACCAATGAGACGCCCATATCGACGGCGAGCGATTCCGTCGCGGCGGCGAGGTTTTGCTGGTTCGGTTCGGAGGCGAGGTTCGCGTCGCCGACGGTCAACACGGCGGCGATCTGCTCCGGCGTCATCTGATAGTCCTCACCCGCGCCACGATTCAACACGGTGGCGACCAGTTCCGGCGGAGCGGCTTGTTCCAGCGTGCCCGTCAGCGTCGCGGTGACGTTTGCGTCGCGGCGGTGTGAGGCTCCCTGAGAATCCACAACGGTGACGTTCCGCAGCGGATCGACCGTCGAGGCGACGATGCGATAATTCGGGTTGAACAGGTCCGCGCGCGTGTTCCAGATGCTGCTGCTCCCTCGTTCGATCTGGAAGACGCGCTCGCGGTAGGTAAACCGTCCTTCCATCAGCCGCACTTCGCCCTGAAACACGAGTTCCGTCAAGGGACCGATGATCTTGCCGTCAATCGTCGCCTCGATCTTCGCGTTGCCCGTGTCGAGGAAGATGCCGCCCGGCGCTTGGATCGCCACGTCGTTCAATCGCATCCCGCGCAGCACGGGATAGTTGAATCGCGCCTTGTTTTGCAGCAGAAGCCGCGACTTCGACTGAAAGTTTTGCGCGACGAGTTTGTCCCAATCGCGCAGATACTCGACGCGCGAGGGGATCACCTCGCCCGTGACGGCGATGCTGTCGATTGCGCCCGCAAACCGAAACGAGCCGCTTACCGTCGCGCGGTACTCGCCGGGCTCATAGAAGGTTGCGTTGCGGAGCGCCGCCGTTACGTCCACCGACTTCGGCACGCCGCGTTCCAACCGCACCACATGGGGGTTCGTGCGCGACACATCGAACTGTCCACCGTTGATCCGCCCGCTCAGGTCGCGGATAAGCACTTCATCATCCTGAACGACCAACCGCACCGATGTGTCTTCGATCAACAGGTTGTTCGAGGGGACTTCGATCCTGATGTGGTCCGCTTCGATAGCTCCGAGCGTCCGCATCGCATCGAACGTGCCGCCGATTGTCAACCGGACGCGCCCCGTTCCTTCAGCCCGCGCAACGGTCGGGAAGAACAACGGCACGAAATCGAAATTGACGATTTGGGAATCGACCTGTAGTTGGATATCTTGGTCAAGCGGGCGCAGTTCCCCGCCGAGAATCGCCACGCGGAACGGGAGCGATCCGACGATATCCACCTTGTTGCCGCTCGCGCGGAACTGTCCTTTTTTCAGTCGGAGCAGGTCGTTGTCGTAGGCGGCTTCCAACAGCAACCCTTCGATCTGAATGTCGTTCACCGCGAGGTTTTGCGAACTGACGCGCAGATCAAATTTTGGCTTTTGTTCCGTCCCCGTCAGCGTGAAGGCGTAGCGGAACCCGCCTTCCAAACGCGGCGGTTTGGATTCCGGAGCGGTGAAGACCTTCGCGGCGATCCATTCGCGCAGGAGCGTCGTCCCGATATCGCCGTTGACGATCAGATTGATCGCCTCGCCGACTTGCCACGTCCCGGTGATCTTGGCGATAAAGCGCCGCGTTTCAGTGTTGTCTTTGAGTTGGTGCGTCAACACGAATTCGCCCGGCGCGACGCTGTTCTCGGCGCGTTTGCCGATGGTGAGTTTGCCGTTCTCAAAGACCGCGTTGAAGTTCGAGTCGTTGCGGAGTCGATAGCCAAACGTGTCGGTCCACGTCTTCGTGAAGGTCGCATCGCCTTCTAGGTAGCCCGCCATTGAAAGCAGGAGCGCGAAGGCGGACTCTTCTTTTTTTTCGTCGAGAGCCGTTTGGACCGTTCGATTGTTTCGCAATCCTTCCAGATCGACGGAGACGTTCATCGTCCCGTCGAACAGGGTCGTGAACGCCTGAGGCGTCGTGACGGACGCGGGTAGCCACGCCTCCGCCGACGCATTTTGGAGATACAGCGCCGAATCCACGCGCATTGGCACGAGCCCCGTCATGGCGAGTCGCGTGTCGCGCGCGTCGTAGAGCGCGTTGCCGACGCGGAACGCCATCCGCTCAATGTCGATGGAGCCGTCCTGCGCGCTCAGGTCGAAGGCAACGTCTTGGAGGCGCATCCCGTTGTAGGCGAGGACGAATTCACCGTTGGGAACGACGATATTGCCCGTAAGATAAGGGCGCGTCGCAAGCCCCTCCACCGCAATGTCGATCTCCGCGCTCCCCTTCGATTCGAGGATCGCGGGCGTCAACACCGACGCGAACGCCAAATCGAACCCGCTCGCGTAGCAGGTCAACGCCATCGGCTCCTCGCGCAACGAGAGGGCGAGTTGGTCGTCCTTCCAACCCGCCGCGAGAGGGATCGCGCCGTCCAGCGTCAACTCGTTCCCGTAACTCTGCAAACGCCAGCCGATCAGGCGCAAACGGTCGCCGTCGTAGGTGGTCGCCCCGTTGAACGCGGTGAGTCGCAGTCGGTCGTAGACGATGTTTTCAATAGACCATGTGGACGACAATTTCGGCGACGAAAGCGTTCCGCTGAACTCCGTTTCCGTCGTCAATCGCCCTTCCAACCCCGTCGAGGGCGGCACGAATCCGCCGAAGAACCCGACATCGAACTGAGACGCCGATAGCGATCCGCGCACAACCCCGTCCGTCGTCACAAAGCCCGTCAGCGACAGACGGCTTGGCGAAACGCCGAGAACGCATCGGTCGATGGCGACGCGGTCATCGCGGTACGTCAGCGCGATATCGCCGTCGTTTACAAGCCGTCGTCCGTTGCCGACCAGCGCCACGTCGCTCAATCGCGCGGTCGCTCGCCAGACCTTCGGGTCGATGCCGCGTCCCTCAACGCGTGCGTCGCCGTACACAATCGCCTCAATGGGCGACGGCTCTTGCCCGACAGCGTCCAGCGCATCCGACAGCCGCAGCCCGATCAGGCGGGCATCCCACCGAGACACGATCTGAGTCGCGTCCATCTTAACGAACGCATCGTACGAGAGCGGGTAACGCGCCGAACCGCTCAACGAGACGATCCCGCCGCCGATGCCCGTCGAGCCCGTCACGTCGGCGACGAGCGTTCGCCCGCCCTGAATCTCAGTCCGCAAGGTGACAATCGCCGCGAGCGAGTCAATCGGCTTCTTCACGGTCGTCAGTTGGATCTGCTGCGCTTGAAGCCCAAGTTCGCCCGTCACGACAGGCTCGTTCAACGTTCCGGCGATATCGAGTTCGAGCGACCCGCCGCCTTCGATCCCGACGAGTTGCGCGTTCAAGGAGCGCAACCACGAAAGGTCGTCGTGGTCGCTTGATACGGTCAGATGGAGAGGCGCGTCCTTCAGTTGTTCCACGAGCGGGATCAGCAGGAACGTCAACCCGAACGGCACGTTTCCCCGCACCTCGACGGGCGATCCGCCGACGGAAAGCGTCATCTCGTCCAACGTGAGCAGTTTGTCCGCGTAGGACGCCCGACCCCGCACGTCTCGCACCATCAAGCGCGGCGACTCCGGCGCAATCTGCACCGTTGCCAACGGCGCGCGCCACGACGTTGTGAATTCGGGATTTCGCGCCGTGCCGCCCATTTTCAGGCGGTACGTGCCGACGCCCGTCGCCAGTTCCGGCAGACCTAAAAACTCGGACACCATCGCCAGATCGAACTCTTTGGCATCCACCGTAAAGTCGATGGGGCGGTCAAGGTCAAGCAGCCCCGCGAACGACACCTCGAACGGGTGATCGGGATCGGCGCTTTGCAGGCTCACATCGTTCAGTTCGATGCCGCGCGCCGATATCGTCCCTTCGACGCGACGGACGCTTTCCAGCGCGTACCGGTCTGAAGCGATCCGTAGCGACCCGAAATCCAACGACGCGACGGCTGCCCCCACATCGTTCAACAGCCCGCGCACGATGATGGAGCCGTCCAACGTCGTCTCGCGGATGCCCGATCCGGCGGGCGTCCCGACCAGTTGAATCAACGGGAGCACGTTCGTGTTGTCCAGTTCGACGGTCGCGGTGAAGGGCATCCCTTCTTCTTGAAGATTCAGTTGTCCGCTGAGGGCATACGCGCCGTCGGACGCCGCGCCGCGACCGCGAATCTCGCCGTTGTCGTACAACAGTTCAAGCGAGTTGCGACCAAGATCGGCGGAGCGGTACGTCGCGCCGTTGAGCGTCGCCGTCAGCGTCGCGGTGGGAGAGGCGAACGTCGCGTCCGCCTCGGCGTGCAGGTCGAGTATGCCGTCCACACCCGCCAACGGATCGCGCATCGCTTGCGGCAACGCGGACACGATGGAACGCAGCGGCGTCGGACCCGACAGGGCGACGTTGAACCCGTACGAGGTGGAATCGAACCGAGCGTTTCCGCGTATCGTCGCGCCGCCGACGCCAACTTGAATCTCCGGCACGCGAAACAGACCGTTTGTCGCGTCGATGCGGAACGGCGCGATCTCAACCGCGACCTCTTTCGCTCCCGTGTTCGTCAGTTGGAAGGAACCGCCGCCGTCGAGCGCGTTCACCTTCCCAGCGACGCGGAACTCGCCGTTCAACAAGCCCGTCGCCGCCGCGCCCTGAGCGACGACCGCCGCGTACGGCGCGAGATCGAACGCTTCCAACCGCCCCGTCAGATCAACCGCAATCGGCGCCTTCGTCGGCAGCGAGACGGAACCTGAGACGTTCGCCGTCCCTTCGTTCGAGGCGACGGTCAGCGAATCCAACACGAGTTTGGCGTCCGCCCATGCGCCTTTCGCCGTCGCCGACTGAATCGGGTAGCCCAACGCAACGGCATCCGTCAACGAAGCGTCAAACTGAACGCGGGGAGCCTCTGCCGTGCCTGAAACGGTGGCGGTCGCCTTCGCCGCTCCGGTCGCCGCCACTTGGAAAAGGTTGGCGAAGGGCGCGATCGCTTTCGTTGAGACGGTCACGCGGGCGTTGAGTGGGGCGTTCTCAGCGGGAATCGACCCAGACGCCGCTAGACTCGCTCCCGCGACGGAGCCTGTCACTTGAATCCGGTCGCCGTTCAGGTCGTGTGTGAAGTACGCCGTTTGGTTGCCGACGTTCTTCCCTTCCCACCGCACCTGCCGCGCCGTCCACGTCCCGGTTGAGGCGCGTTGCTCGTCCCGCTGCGAGAATTGAAACGTCCCGTCGATCCGTCCCGTGAGCGGCTTGATCGCGTCCTGATCGGTCAAAAACGTTTCGCGCACCGCTGCGACACTCAGGTCGGTCGCCGCGCCGGAGAGTTCGATCCCGCCGTCCTTCGCGTTGATCGTCACGTCGGCGTCGAGCGTCCCGCCGAGCCATTCCGTCTGCGCGCGCGTCTTGATCGTTTCGGTGAGGATCGCCTCGATCTTTCCAGTGAACGCGGCAACCGCCAACTGTCCTACGACGAGATCGCGCAGCCGCCAGTCGCCGTCCAACTTGGGAGTGGAGGGGTCGCCCGTCAATCGGACGCCGTTGAACGTCACGGTGCCGTGAACCGTCTCCAAATCAACCGGGCGCAACGCGCGGATGTCGTCGATCCGAATTGCGCCGTCTACGGTCAGGTCGAATGTCGGCGCGTAGGTGATCGCGCCGCGCGCGTTGAGGAGCGACTCGCCGATCTGAAACGCGGCGCGGTCCAACGCGACCTTCTCGGAGTTGAACGCGCCCGACGCCGTAAGAGAGTTGATCGTCTGCCGCCCATCGCCGAGCTCGATCTCCCATTTTCCGGTTGAAAGTTGCATCAATCGCGCGGTCGAGAGATCGAGATACCGTTCGGCGGGGCTGTCGATGGCGATGTTCGAGATGAGGAGCGAGAGGTCGGTCGAGACGTCTTCGTAGGCGATCCGAGCGTCGTCAATTCGCAGGTTGCGGAGGTAGATGCCGATGGAGGGCTCACCGCCGTCATCCGCCGTCATCCGTTCGATGATCGGGTCGACGTTCATCCCGTTTTCATCGGCGCGGATGTGGAGGGAGATGCCGGAGCCTTCGAGATTCGTCACGCGGACGTTGCGCCCCCAAAGCGCCGACAAGTCCTGTTCGACCCGGACTCGCGCGATCTTGACGATGGGCGTCGTTCCGTCGGGTTCATAGACGGTCAGTCCGAGCACGGAGAGGTCGGAGAACCGCTCGCCGATAATGCGATCAATCGAGACGGGCGCGCCGAGCGTAACGCCGATCTGGTTGGCAACGATTGGCGTCGCCAAGCGCAAAAACGCCTCCGAGCGCACGTACGCCGTCGTCGCCGTCGCGCAAAACAGCGCGACGCCCAACGCGATCAGCCATCGTTGACGGCGGGTCATACGTTGCGCCCACTCTCCGGGTTAATTGTGAGGAGCCTCACGATAAGTTTAACACAGGAATGTCCGATCACGATGACGGTACATGATTAACGAGCGGGAGATTCGGCGTTTTATCCGACCCCCCTCGCTCGATTCGGCGCGCCGTTGCGCTAGGTTTAGTTCGTTGTAGATAGGGAAGATGTGGGAGCAACAGGCAACGGCATGGGCGATGATCCATGTCCGCTATGGTGACAGGTTGGGAAGCGTCGCGCGAAGAGGCTCGGTATGTTCCCCTAAGCCTCCTCGCTCTATATCGTCCTCAGCCAGCGGCGTCCGCGTGTTCCGCGTCGTTCAAGAGGGTGCTGAACGTGCCGCGTCCGATGGCGAGTTTGCCCGTCCGCACCATGTCGATGACGCCGTACGGCTCCATCATGCTGATCAACGCGACGATCTTTCCTTCGTCGCCCGTCGTTTCGATGGTCAACGCCCTCTGCGCGACATCGACGACGCGGGCGCGGAAGATGTCCGCGATCTGGATGATTTCGCCGCGCGTTGAAGCGTCCGCCGCGACCTTGATCAGCACAAGTTCTCGTTCGACATGGGGCTCGTCCGTCAGATCAACGACGCGCACGACATCGACCAACTTGTTCAACTGCTTGACGATCTGATCAATGATCCGCTCGTCGCCGTGTGTCACGATGGTCATGCGCGACAGTTTGGGGTCGAGCGTTTCCGCGACGGTCAGGCTGTCGATGTTGTAGCCCTTCCCGCTGAACAGCCCCGACACCCGCGCCAACACGCCGAACTGGTTTTCCACCAGCACCGAAATGACTCGCCGATGTTCCGTCGTCACGCCATGCCTCCCACCATCTCGTCAAGAGCGGCGCCGGGCGGCACCATCGGGTAGACGTTTTCCGTCTCGTCCACGAAGATATCCATGACGACGGGCCCATCGTAGGAGAACGCCTCCTCCAACGCGGAACGCAGTTCTTCCGGCTTCGTGACGCGCATCCCCTTCACCCCGAACGCTTCCGCGACTTTGGCGAAGTCCGGGTTGTCGTGCAGGTCGGAGGCGGCGTAGCGTTCGTCGTACAGAAGTTCCTGCCACTGGCGCACCATGCCGAGCCAATTGTTGTTCAGGATGACCGTCTTGACGTTTAGTTTCTCCGTCTTCAGCGTGACGAGTTCCTGGATGTTCATGATGATGCTGCCGTCGCCCGACACGCAGATCACGAGCTCTTCAGGCAGCGCGACTTGCGCCCCCAACGCGGCGGGCAGACCGAAGCCCATCGTGCCGAGTCCGCCGGAGTTGAACCATCGTCGCGGCTCGATGTGGTCGTAATGCTGCGCCGCCCACATCTGATGCTGCCCCACGTCGGAGGTGAGGATCGCCTTGCCTTGCGTGATGTTCCAGATTTCTTCGATCACCTGCTGGGGCATGATGACATCCGGCTTCGGCTCGTAGCGGAACGGGTGCTTCTGCTTCCACAGGTCGCAGGTGCGCCGCCATGACTCGATGTTCGTCTTGTCCACCAACTTCGTCAGTTCGGGGATGACGTACTTGAGATGCCCGACGATGGGGATATCGACCTTCACGTTCTTGCTGATCGCGGACGGGTCGATATCGACGTGGATGATCTTCGCGTGCGGCGCAAACTTCGCCAAGTTGCCCGTCACGCGGTCGTCGAAGCGGGGTCCGAGCGCGATCAACAGGTCGGAGTCTTGAATCGCGTAGTTCGCCGCGCGGGAGCCGTGCATGCCCGGCATCTTCAACGCGAGCGGGTCCGTTTCGGGGAACGCGCCAAGACCCATCAGCGTCACGGTCGTCGGGATTTGCGTCTTCCACACGAACTCTCGGAACTCGTTGGAGGCGTCGCCGAGCACCAACCCGCCACCGCCGTAGACGACCGGACGTTCCGCCTTCATGATGAGCGCTGCGGCGGCTTCGAGTTCTTCCTTCTCGGCGTACAGTTTCGGTTGATAGCCGCGAATGTTGACCGACTCGACCCATTCGGGCTCGATCTCGTTGAACTGCATGTCCTTCGGGAAGTCGATCAACACGGGACCGGGGCGACCCGTCTCCGCGACGTGGAACGCTTCCTTGACGATGCGCGCCGTGTCTTCGGTGCGTTGAATCAGGTAACTGTGCTTCACGATGGGGCGCGTGACGCCGATGATGTCCGTCTCCTGAAAGGCGTCGTTGCCGATCATGCCGGAGGGCACTTGACCCGAAATCATCACCATCGGCGCGGAATCCATGATCGCCGTCGCCAACCCGGTGACGCAGTTTGTCGCGCCGGGACCGGAGGTGACGAGCAGCACGCCCGCTTTGCCCGTCGCGCGACCGTAGCAGTCGGCGGCGTGCGCGGCTCCCGCTTCGTGACGAGTCATCACGAGTCGGATCCCGTCGTTCGGGTTGTCCTGATTGAACCGATAGAGGGCGTCGAATATGTGGAGCGACGCGCCGCCGGAGTACCCGAAGATCGTATCGACGCCTTCGCGTTTCAACGCCTCGATGAGGATTCTGGCGCCTTTCATCTTCATGAGCGCACACCTTACTCTGTGGTGGTCTGGTACACGTAAAAACGATGAACTTTTTTCAATGAGCGCGCGAGGCAGGGTTTGGAATGTTTACCAAGGCGCGGCGCCTAGAAACAAAAAAGCCCTCTCGCTCGCTTTGGAGACGAGAAGGGGTTGTTTCCCTTTCCGCGGTACCACTCCAATTCTCCGCAAACAGGTTGCGGAGCGCTCATTTTCGCGCGTTGACGGGCGCGACTCGGCTCCTCCTACGCAGCGTAACCGCGTGACACGGCCCGCGTTCAAAGGAACGGCTCGAGGGCGACTTCGGCATCCTGTTTCCGAGGGTGTCTTTCAGCCGGTGAACACCCATCTCTCACGGACAGCGGACGCTTACTACTCCCTGTCATCGCCTATCCGAAATTTCGGATGCCTTGATCTTACCACAGACCGTTGGGCGAGGCAAAAGAGATTTTCGACGAATTCGCTCAGGATTGGGGTTGTCATGCGGGCGGTTCCACCTCTCTTGTGA
>JAQBWJ010000020.1 GCA_027625215.1 Candidatus Poribacteria bacterium | reverse complement strand
CGCCGCGAGGTCGGTCGTCGCCTCGCCGAGATTGCGAAACGTCACGTCGATATCGACGGCGTACCCGCGCCACGCTTCGTCGCCACCGTGATCGACCAACTGCTGCGTCGTCCCGTGAAAGGTGAACGTCTTGACGATTTCGAGGTCGCCATGATAAGCGCGAAAAGCGAGCGTCGTTGAATCGGTCGGTGTCGCAAGTTGGATGCGGTCGGAGTACGTCTCCAACGGCTCCCACATCAACCGTTCCGCGCCAAGCAGCAGCCCGCCGTAGTCCGGCGAGTACGTCGGGATGAGATCGACGGGATGGTTTTCGAGTTGTCCGGCGGGATCGCGGTCGGGATAGTTTTCAAGCCGCCACGCCCGCAACGAGGCGGTCGCGTGCGCCACTTCCACGTCGTAAGCCGCCGAAACGACGCGGGTCGCGGCGCTCTGTCGAACGGCGTTCGCTTCCGCTTCGATGCGTCCCGACACGGCGCCTGTTGAGGTGACAGATGGCGTCGCGCCGTCGGGAGCGGTTGTCTCCGCGAATTCGCCCGATTCCGATACGACCCCCGCGTCCTCCGAACCGGGTTCGACGGGCAGAGTTTTCGGTCGCTGCATGACCGACCAAAGCACGAAAATAGCCGTTGCGAGAAAGATGAAGATAAGCGTGCGGCGATCCATGAAAAAGACAGTCCGATTAAAAGTCTTAATGATTGCGATGCGACAAACACAAGCAAGCCGCCGAATGATACCCGCAAGATGGTAACGCATGGCAGTCGAATCGAAAAGTCCGAGCGCGACATGAAGTTGACTCGGTCGAATCTCACACTCACCCGTCTCGATAAATGAGGCGAACTCGACTCATTTTACGTTACAGCGTTATCTGCGCCGCCTCGTTCACAACGAAAGGGTGGAGGTTCGAGGCGATGCAACACGTTGTATCGCCAACCCCTTGCTGCCAAAGGAAACCGTTCAAAAACCATGCTGGAATGTTGCATTTTGAGTGGTTGAAAGCGACCGTGCGCCCCTCTCATTCCACGCGGCAGGGCGATAGAGCATAATCCAACAAAGCCAATTGGTGTCTCTCGGCAAACCAAAAACTCAAGGTTCTTTGGGATGGGGTTCCTCACATATCCAACCTCAAGAAACAAGGTCTCACTTGCCCGACGACGCGATTCAAGGCAGAATCCCTGTTGCGCTCCCCACTCAACGTCGAGTTCGACTGAGGGATATTCCCCCGATGAAACCGTTTGCGATCTCGAACGACCTGCTGAACGACCCCGAAGCCCTCCGCGCCCGCGCCGACCGCGATGGCTACCTGTTCTTCAAGCATCTGGTGGACCTCAACCAACTGGGCAGAGTCTATCGGGACTTCACCCAAATCCTCGTCGATCACGAGTGGCTCGACAAAGGCGCCGACCCCGCCGACCTGATTTCGACCAAGCCCGCCGTCGTTGAAGGACACCCGGAGTTCATGGAGGTCTTCGACGACTTCCAGCGCCTCGAGTCGTTCCACGCCTTCGCGCACGACCCCGCGATCCTCTCGATGCTTGAAACGTTGTTCGGCGATACCGTGCTTGTCCATCCGCGCAACATCGGTCGCATCATGTTCCCCACCACCCCGACAACACCACCGCATCAGGACTTCATCCACATTCAAGGCACGCCCGACGTGTGGACGACATGGCTCCCGCTGATGGACGTGCCGACCGAACTCGGCGGACTCAGCGTACTGGCGGGCTCGCACCGAGAGGGCGTCTACCCCATCCGACGGATGCCCGGCGCGGGCGGCGCGGGCGTCGAAGTGGACAAGATCGACGGCGAATGGGTGACGAGTCCGTTTGAAGCGGGCGACGCGCTGTTCTTCCACAGCCACACCGTCCATCAAAGCGAGCCGAACACCTCCGACAACCGGATGCGCCTCTCCGTCGATTATCGCTACCAAGCCGTCTCCAAGCCCGTGACGGAAGGCTCCCTCGCGCCGCACTTCAACCGTTGGGGTTGGGATTTCGCCTACAAAGGTTGGAAATCCACCCAATACCAATACTACTGGCGCGAGTTCGACCTGAACATCGCCCCCTTCGAGCGCTCCGTCTACCGTTATCTTGACGCGCCGACCGACGCGAACGCCGCGCAAAAACCGGCGTACTGACAAGGCGTATGGCAAAACCGAACTACGGCTATTACGCGCTCGGCTACTATGTCGCGGTGTTCCTCATCACGTTCGCCATCGGTTTCTTGTTCCTATGGATCGGATATGGCGCGGCGCGCGAGTGGGCGCAAACGGTCGGCTGGATCGTCACGGCGTACGGCGCGACTCAACCTGTCGGTTATGCGCTGGGCGTCTACATTCTTCCTGAAAACCGCCTCCGCCGCGCCGCCCGCATCGCCGAAACCCTCCCGCTCGACACCGCCGAGCGCGTACTCGACATGGGCGCGGGACGCGGTGTTCTGTCGATCCAATTCGCCAAACGACTCGCGCGCGGACGTATCACCGCCGTCGATGTCTGGACGGCGACCGAACGCGCGCGACTCTCCGACTACGACCACACCGCCCCCGTCTTCGACCACTCCGACGCCCACACCCGTCGCAACGCCGAACTCGAAGGCGTCGCCGACAAGATTGATTTCCTGACGACCGACGTGACGAACTCCGGCATCCGTTCCGACTGCGCCGACATCGTGTCGGCGGGCTACCTGCTGTTCCACCTGCACGAAGGAACGCTTCGTCACGGCGACCGCGGCCGCCGCGCCGCTCTCGCCGAGTTCCACCGCGTCCTGAAACCGGGTGGAACGCTCGTCGTCTTCGAGTTGGCGCACGAGGGGTTGACGAACTGGCTCGCGTGGACGCCCGTCGGCTATCTCGTCTCGCGCTTCCTGACGAAACGCCTCACGCGACGTTATTGGGTTGAATTGATCGAGGTCGCTGGTTTCGCCATCGAACGGCAGGAGTACCATCGCGGCAACGTCATCTTCATCGCCCGCAAATCTGGAGGAGCGTCGGTATGACGGACGCGATTTTGGAACAGGCAGGGTTGAAATGGGATGCGGGCGATCTTCGAGCCGCTGCCGAGCTCTACAAACGCGCCTACGATCTCGGAGTCCGCGACGAACGGCGCTTGAATATCATGGCGGTCTGTTGGATGCACGTCGCAGACGAATCCGACGGCGACGAACGCGAGTCCTGGTACGCCGCCGCCCGCGCCGTTTTCACCGAAATGGAGTCTGCGAAGGAAGGCAGCGCCAGTTACAACCTCGCCTGTTGGCACGCAAAACGCGGCGAGGCGCTACCCGCCCGCGAGTGGCTCGAACGCGCCGTCGAGTGCGCCCTGACGCCGTTTCGAGACGACTTGGCGAACGACCCCGACCTCGAATCCGTCCGCGCCGAATCGTGGTTCACCGACTTGCTCGTCCGCGTCGAGCCGGAGCCGGACGAGACATGATCTCGTCCAATCAAGGCGACCTCTTCAACGCGCCCCACGTCGCGGACAGTTTGTCCTTCGGCTCGATGGACAGGTCGATGAAGCTCGCCTCAACGCTGTCGAACTCCGCCGTGCACAACACTCCCGCCGCGTGAGAGGTCAACGCCAACCCGACGTAGATCGGGTCGGTCATGACGATCTCAATCTCCGTTGCCAACCCGATAGCGCCATTCGGCTCCCATTTCACCCCGTCCTGAGACCGTGACGACTTGAACAGATCGCCTACCCGTTCCAAGCGCACGTAATACGGAGCCGTGCCGTTGCCCGTCCCCTGCGGAAACGACTGCCCGCCGTCTGCAAGTCGCCACTCGAACGGCATACCGGAGCCGGGCGTCACCATCGCCATCGCAAACGCGGCGTTGTCTTGGAGGTTGTTGCGCGCCATCACGCCCGCCTTCGCCCAAGCGTTCGTGTTCTGCACGGAGACAACCTGCGCCGACATAGAAAAGTCGCCTTCCACCTCCTGATAGGTGAAGCGAAAACCGTCGCTCGCGTCCCAGATATCGTGTCCATTTGCGGTGATCGTCCAAGAGCCGTTCGCCTCGTCGAAGTCGGTGGAACCGTCGATCCCCGTGTTGATGTCGACGCTGGTCCAGCCGTCTTGGGCGAACGCGGAAAGGTGTGCTGACGAGATTGCAAGAAACATCAGGACAATGCATTGTCGCCATCGCATGGCATCTTCCTTCCAACATGAAGCGTGAAGTCTGATTCTTGCAGTCTACCCCGTTGGAACCCGCGCCGTCAAAATGGGATCATCTTGTCGGGGACGATCACATAGCTGTAGCAGCGTTACGTCTCTTCCGGCTTTTCGATCCCGTGACGCGCCATCTTCCGGTACAGCGTCGCCCGGTTGATCCCCAACGCCTCCGCGCACCGTTGAACATGGTATTCGGTCGCCTCCAGCGCGTCGATCACCGCCTGCTTCTCCGCCTCATCCAACGTCATGAACGGTCGCTTCGACGCCGGATCATAAGCGTACGCGCCGTTCGACCTTGACCGTACCGACGGCGGCAGGCTCGCCAACTGAATCGTATTGGTCGTCTCCAGCACAATCGCCCGTTTGATAACGTTTTCGAGCTCCCGCACGTTCCCGTCCCAGTCGTAATCGACCAACGCGGCGAGCGCGTCGCGCGAGATGCCGACGATCTCCTTCTTCTCGTCCTTGACGATCTTCGTCAGAAAATGCTCCGCGAGCGGCGGGATATCGTCGCGGCGGTCGCGCAACGGCGGCAGCGTCAAGGGGAACGCGGCGACGCGATAAAACAGGTCTTGGCGAAATCGGTTTGCGCGCACGTCGTCTTCGAGGTTTCGGTTGGTCGCCGCGATCACGCGAACATCCACCGGGATTGACCGTCGACCGCCGACCCGCTCGATCTCCCGCTCCTGCAACACCCGCAGGAACTTGGTCTGCAACGCGAGCGGCATCTCGCCGATTTCATCGAGAAAGATCGTCCCCCCGTGCGCCTGCTCGAACTTGCCGATGCGCTGCGTCGTCGCTCCCGTGAACGCGCCTTTCTCATGCCCAAACAGTTCGCTCTCGAACAGCGTTTCGGGAATCGCCGCGCAGTTCACCGGCACGAACGCCTTCCCTTTTCGGTCGCCGTTTGCGTGCAACGCCCGCGCGACGACCTCCTTCCCCGTGCCGCTCTCGCCCTCGATCAACACGGTGATATCGCTGTCAATCGCCTGTTCCATTAGGGCGAACATCTCCCGCATCTTCGCGCTCGACCCGACGATGTTCGCAAACGAGTACTCCTTCTCCAAAGCCGACCGCAGTTGGAGCAGTTCTCGCTTCATCGCGTCCATCTCGAGCTCTTGCGACACGTCCCGATAGACCAACAGCCGCCCGATGATGTTCCGCTCCGTGTCGTACACCGGTCGCAGCGACTGGTGGAACATCCCTCGTTCCGGCGCGCGCAGTTCCACGACGGTCGCGGACGCTTCCTCCGTCGCTTGAGCAAGGTCTTCCATCAACCTGTCCATCACGTCGGGGTCTTGGAATCGGTCTTCAAACCGCGTCCGCACCTCGTCGCCGTGCAACTCGTCCTCCGATCTTCCGTCGAACCCGAACAGTGTCCGAAACGCGAGGTTGGCGACCTGCAAGTTGCCGTCCGTGTCGAACATCGCAATCGCGTCGCCCGTGCCGTTCAGCACCGCCGAGAGTCGCTGCCGTTCGTCCGCCGCCTGCTTGGAGAACAGGCGCACTTCCAGCATGTTGCGAATGCGAAGCAACACCTCGTCGCGGTCAAACGGCTTGACGAGGAAGTCCTTCGCCCCGCTGTCGAGCGCGCGGAGACGGGTCTGCGGCGATTGGTCCGCCGTCAGCACGAGAACGGGGAGATAGCCGGAACGGTCCGTCTCGCTCAGACGCGCCATCACCGCGAAGCCGTCCATCTGCGGCATCAGCAGGTCGAGCAGCACGAGTTCCGGTTGCAGTTTTTCGTAAAGCGTCGATACTTCGGTCGGATCGTTCGTCGTGTGGATGCGCCGATACCCTTCGCGTTCCAGGATGCGCTTCAGCAGCAGCACGTTCGGCGGCTCGTCGTCCACAACGAGGATGGTCGCGTTCTTGACGGCGTCATCGGATAGCATGATGGGGCGATCACCTTTCCCGCAATGAGACAGGAGTCTCTGGGGCATCCTCCAGGAATGCGTCGACCGTCTCAAGAAACTCCTTGAGGTCAATCGGTTTGGTGAGATATCGCTTGAATCCGGCGCGGAGCCCGTTCTCAATGTCGGCGGGCATGCCGCGAGCCGTCAGCGCGACGACGGGGATCGACATCGTTTCCGGCAACTCTTTCAACGCCTTCAGCGCGTCGGTCCCGCTCATGCCCGGTAGGTTCAAGTCCATCAGAATCAGGTCGGGGTGATACGTTTTGGCTAGGTTGATCCCCACAGTCGCCTGTGGCGCGGTGATGAGACGGATATCCGTTCGTTTCTCCAACGCGCGGCGCACAAGCGCGACATTGTGAAGGTTGTGCTCGATATAGAGCACGACGTGCGCGTCCGACTTCGCTTCTGCATCCAACTCCGTCGAATCGTCGTCATCCGAAGACTTCGACAGCGGCATCTCCACCCAAAAGCAACTGCCTTCTCCGACGCGACTCGTGAAGCCGAACGTCCCGCGCATCGCTTCCGTCAAACTCCGCGACACGACAAGACCGATCCCCGTGCCTTCGACGTTCGTCTCCTCCGCGCCCAACCGCTCGAACGGCTCAAACAGCAGCGCTTGAGCCTCTTCCGGGATGCCCGCGCCCGTATCCGTGACGCTGATCCGCAAGCGACCGTTCGGTCGCACGTCGCTCGTCAGCGTGACCGTGCCGTGCGCGCGATTGTACTTGATCGCGTTCGACATCAGATTCAGCAGCACCTGACGCATCCGCTTCTCGTCGCAGTCGATCACATAATTGCCTTCGGATGCGTAGTCGTACAGCGTCACGCTGTTTTGCGCCCGCAAGGGCGCGGTGAGCGCGGCGGTCTCGCGGATCAATTTCTCCAACGGCACGCGCCCTTCGTCCAACACCATACGACCCGATTCGATGCGCGACAAATCAAGTATTTCTTCGATCAATGACAAGAGGTGTCTACCCGCGCCGAGAATCTGGTCGACGCTCTCGCGTTCCGCCGTGTCGTCTTCCACGTCGAGGTCAAGCAACTGCGCGAAACCTAGAATCGAGTTTAACGGCGTGCGAAGTTCGTGGCTCATGCGCGAGAGAAACTCCGACTTCGCCTTGCTGGCGCGTTCCGCCTCGATAACCGCCTCGGTGAGTTCCGCCGTTCGTTCCTCAACGCGCCGTTCCAACCTCAGATTCATCTGGCGGATTCGCCGCTCCGATTGACGGTGCTCCGTAATGTCCGTCACGACGACGATGAACCCCACCACGCCTTGGTTCGCCTCGCAATCAGGCACGTACATCACCGTCAAATCGCGGTCGGTGCCGTCGCTGTGGCGGATGTTGGACTCGAACACGACCGTTTCGTTGTTCAACGCGCGGTCGATATACGGTTTCGCGCGCTGATAGTTCTCGTCTCCGATCACCTCGCGGATGTGCAGCCCGTGCATCTCAAGGATCGGTCGGTTGAACCACTGTTCGTACGCGAGGTTTTTGAATCGGAAGCGTTCGTCCCTGTCCACATAACTGATGAGCGTCGGCACGCTGTCGGTGATGAGGCGCAGCCGTTCCTCGCCGCGACGCACCGCTTGTTCCGCCTTGCGTCGGTCGGTTACATCCTCGCCGGAACTCAGCGTCCCGACGGCGACGCCGTCCTCGTCGCGGATCACGGTTGTCGACCACTGCAATAGGCGCTCTTCGCCATCTTTCGTCAATACGTAATGTTCGTAGGAATCGAGCAACCCCGATTCGCCGTCCAATATGCGGCGAAATCGATCTTTCAATCGCATACGCTCTCGTCCGGGCACGAAATAGTCGAACCAGATTCTGCCTTGAATCCGGTCTTCGTCGTACCCAAGCGCCGCGATGCCCTGCTTGTTGATGAGCGTGACCCGCCCGCGCTCATCCAACGCGAGCAGAATCGTGCGGGCGATATCGAGGTACTGTTGGGCGCGGTCGCGCTCGTGGACGATCTGTGCCTCAAACGACTTGCGCTCGGTAATGTCGCGCACGATCAACAACACGTCGCGCCCGACATAGGGGATGACGCGCCCTTCGTGATGGTGGAGTTCGCCTCGTTCCGACAGCGGGTACTCGACGGTTTGAATCCGCTGGGAATCCGCCGCGTTTCGTATCGACCGCATCAACAGCGACGCGGCAGAGGCGGACGGGGCGAGATCGGCGACTTTCTTTCCTACAACATCCTCTGCGCGAATATCCGTGCGGAAATCCGATGAAGGGATGAAATCGACCACTTCACCGTTCTGATCGACTTGAAAGATAATATCCGGCAACGCTTGCAACACCGCGCGGTGCCGCTCTTCTCGTTGGCGGAGCTCGACTTCGGCGTTCTTAATGGGAGTGATGTCCGTGCAGACGCCGATTAACGACCATCTATCGTTGCCGTCGGCGGCGATAGACACATCCTCATGAATCCACTTGGTACGCTTGTAACGGTCGATAAGTCGGAACTCTTGAGTGTAGCCGGGAGCGCATGACCGGATCGCGTCGCGGGCATGTTCATCTATACGCGCAACGTCGTCCGGGTGCATCGCTCGACGCCATCCATCTTGATATGTCTCGTCGGAGCGCAGTTCCAAGTGCACGAATTGATGCGCGTTGTCCTCATCCATCGGTTCCAATTGCCATCGCAGGCGTTCTTCTTCCGCGTCGCATCGCACCAACGCCCGCCAAATCGTGCAGTTCGCCCCTCGCAGTATCGTGGCGAGTTCTTCGACGCGCGATTCCAGTGTCGTGTTGAGTTCTTCGATCTGTTCCAACGCGGAGCGGAGAGAGTCTTCGGCTTTTCGACGCTCGACACCGTATCGGATTGCGCGTTCAAGACTTTCCGGCGTGATCGAGCCTTTGATCAGAAAATCGACCGCGCCCGATTCCATCGCTTGCACGTCGATTTCCCGCGTGCCTTGTCCAGTGAGCAGAATGATCGGCGTCCGCACTTCCTCCTCGACGCACGACCGCAACAGGTCGAGCCCCGTCTTCGCGCCGAGATTTTGGTCGATGAGGCAGATATCGTGTTCGCGGCGAAGGAGCGCGGCGAAACCCTCTTCGTACGTGCTCGCGTATTCCAGTTCAAACGGGGTTCCGGCGTGGCGCAACATCCGACCGAGCAACACGGGTTCGTCCGCGTCGTCATCGATGAGCAGGATTCGCAACGAGCGCGTCATCTCTGTCATGAGTGTCTCGAAGGGTCGATTAAGTCGGTTGCGAGCGGCAACTGCGCGACGCGCATCCAGTACCGCTCAATCGCTTGGACTACGTCTTTCAAGTCCTGAAACGCCGACGGCTTGGTCACGTACGAGTTCGCGCCTTGATCATAGGCGTCCCCGATGTCGAGCGGAGATGTCGAGGTGGACAGCACGATGACGGGGATCGTGCGTAAGTCGGGGCTTTTCTTGATTTCCACGAGGGCGGAACGACCATCGAGTCGCGGCATGTTCAGGTCAAGCAGGATCAACTCGGGTCGCGGAGCCGCTTCCGGCGTCGCGTAGTCGCCTCGTCGGTGAAGGTAGTCGATCAGTTGTTCGCCGTCGGCGACGAACCGGAGATCGACCTCAAGATCGCTCCGACGAAACGCGCTTTCCACCAACAGCCGGTCTTCGTCGTCGTCTTCGGCGTACAGCACAATCGCGGCATGGGATGTAGCAACCATCTGCGCGTCCTCCCACATTCCGGTTTGGACAAATCGCTCATGTTGCGTAACCGCGACTACGTTACCTCAATGTCTAGGTAACGTCAATCAAAACCTGGACGCGAAACGCCGTCGGACGGGAACGGCACACAACACGACAAATCGGCTGGTTGAGACGCTACCGTCGAGATGAATCATCGTCCCCCCACCTACGGATTAGCGCCTGCTTCAGACATCACGTACGTTTTCCCCAAAATACGCCCGACGAAACATGGCGCGGACGCCCAACGTTTGGTATCCTTGACCAACTTGACGCGACGAGGGTACAGTTGATTGGCACTCCGATTGCATGAGTGCCAAAATGCCCATCTCCCCGATTCGGGATGAGGCGCGGAGGTAATTGAGATGCCTTCCGAACAACAGCCGATCTTGACGGACCGACAACGCCACATTCTAGAGGCGATTGTCGAACACTATATCGCCACGGCGGAGCCCGTCGCGTCGAAGGCGCTTGTTGCGCTGTACGGGCTCGGCGTCAGTTCGGCGACGGTGCGAAACGTCATGTCGGAACTGGATGCGATGGGCTATTTAGACCAGCCGCACACCTCGGCGGGTCGGATACCGAGCGAACGCGCGTACCGCCTCTACGTGGACGATCTGAACTCGCGCGCCGACAACTCCCCTTCCGGCGATTCGGAATCGTACGCCGACAAGGTGAGGAAGCGCGTTTGGGACCAATACCAAGACGCGGCGGCGGACGAGTGGGACAGCCTGTTCGCGGCGACCTGTCAACTTCTCTCCCAACTTTCCGACCATATCGGCGTCGTCGTGACGGACGAACAACGCGATGTCGTGATCGACCGCATCGAACTCGTGCCGATCAGCGGACGGCAGGTGCTCGCCGTGCTCATCATGCGGACGGGTATCGTCAAACAGCGCGTCATGTCGTTGTCGGCGGGAGTGCCCATCGCACAACTGCCGATGCTCACCTCCTTGATGAACACGCGGCTCGCCGGGAAACGTCTCGGCGAAATCCAACAATACGTGAACGACATTCGCACGCTCTACGAAATGTTCGACGGCGAATATCAGATGCCCGCCGTCGAAATTACGAGGGGGACATTCCTCCACGAGTACGGTTATGATGTGTATTGGGACGGCGTGCGAAACGTTATCGCGCGGTCGGACTTCGCGGAGAGCGGGCGCGTTGGGGCGTTTCTCGAAACGCTCGAGTCCCGACGAACGCTCGGCGAACTGCTCTCGTGGCACGGCGACCACGAACGCGACGGCGTGCGCGTGTTGATCGGCAGCGAGATTCCCGGCGACGGGTTCGATCAGTGCAGCGTGATTCTGGCAACCTATTCGTTCGGCGGTCAGCGGGTCGGCTCGTTGGGTGTGATCGGACCGATGCGGATGGCATACCCGCGTATGATCCCGCTTGTGCAACTGACGGCGAGCGTGCTGTCGCGCTACGTGGAACAGAATCGCTGAATTGGACTTAATCGACTTTTGACCGACGACGGACTAACGGACGGGTGGACATGGCAAACGACGAACCGACAAACACATCGACGGATGCCGACGGCGACACGGTGAACTCGACGGAGCAACTGCTGGAAGCAAACGCGCGTC
>JAQBWJ010000019.1 GCA_027625215.1 Candidatus Poribacteria bacterium | reverse complement strand
AACAGTCAACGCGGCTTCGAGTGGATTCAACGCCGCATGGAGCACAAGGTCATCGCCCGCATCGAAGCCGACATGAAAGCCGCCGGACTCGGATGGTGGCCCCGCAGCGGGCTCGACTTCGAGGTGGAAGAGCGACGCTACTACCCGCGCGGATCGCTCGCGGCGCAGGTGATCGGCTTCACGAACATCGACGGCGTGGGTCAGTACGGCATCGAAGCGAAGTTCGATGAAATGCTCCGGTCCGTCGAGGTGACGCGCGAAACGGTCCGCGACGGCAAAGGACGCGCCATCGACCCTGTCGCCGTCGCCGCCGAAGACCCGACCATCAGCAACAGCATCGTCCTCACGCTGGACGAACGCATCCAGTTTATCCTTGAGAAGGAACTCGCGGCGCAGGTCGAGCAGTACAACGCGGCGGGCGCGATCGGGATCGTGATGCGTCCCAAGACGGGCGAAGTCCTCGCGATGGCGAACCATCCGACCTTCGACCTGAACGAGTACAACAACCCGAACGTCAACGCGGAAGTGCGACGCAACCTCGCCGTCTGGTGGCCCTATGAGCCGGGTTCCGTCTTCAAGGCGCTGACGTTAGCCGCGTTGGTGGATTCGGGGCGCGTTTCGCTGTCGGAGCAGGTCTATTGTGAAAACGGGTTGTACTCGCCCGCGCCGAAGATCAAACCGATCCGCGACGCGCACAAGTTCGGCACGCTGACCTTCGCGGAAGTGATCCAGCAGTCGAGCAACATCGGCACGTTGAAACTGGCGAGCAAGTACTTCACCCAAGAGGAATATCGCGGGTACGTCGAACGGTTCGGGCTGATGCAGACGACGGGTATCGACCTGCCCTACGAACGACGCGGCGACCTCCGCGCCCTCAGCGATCGCGCTGGGTACGCGATCTACTACGCCCCGTGGGGACAGGGCATCTCGGTGACGCCGCTGCAAGTCCTCTCGGTGATGAACACGATTGCGAACGGTGGCGTCGTAATGCGCCCCTTCATCGTCAAGGCGGTGCTCGACCCGCACGGAGCCGTGAAAGAGGAGACGCAGCCCACTGTTGTCGGACGCGCCATCAGCGAACAGGCGGCGCGCACGTCGGCGGACGTGTTGGAAGGCGTTCTCGAACGAGGGAGCGCGATGTCCGCGAAGATCGAGGGCGTGCGTATCGCCGGGAAGACCGGAACGTCTCAAAAGGCTGCCGACGAGTCGCGCGGCTACGAGCGCGGAGCCTACGTCAGCAGTTTCGCGGGGTTCTTCCCGATTGACGATCCGCAGTATTCGATGGTGATCATTGTCGATAAGCCGCAGGGTCAGAACTATGGCGGCGTTGTGGCGGCTCCCGTGTTCAAGCGGGTTGCCGAGCAGTTGTTGAAGTACGAGAAGATCAACGCGGTGATGGCGGCGAGCGAATCGGTTGAGGAACCGCCGTACGTTGCGGAAGGGCGAGAACAGTGACGGTTGCGGAACTGATCAAGGGCGTTGAAAGCGCGAAGGTCTTGGGCGATTCCGCGCGCGCCGTCGCCGATTTGACGGACGACAACCGACTCGCAACGCCGGGAAGCGCCTTCGTCGCGGTGCGCGGCGCGAACGCCGACGGTCATTCGTTCATCCAAGACGCGATCAAGCGCGGCGCGACGACGATCCTCTGCGAAACGCCGCCAAAATCGTACGAAGAATTGACCCCCAACGTCACCGTCGTCACCGTGCCGGACACGCGCGCGGCGTTGGCGGAGCTCGCGTCGAACTTCTACGGGAATCCGTGCGACGCGCTCACGATGGTCGGGGTGATGGGCACGAACGGCAAGACCTCGACGGCGTTCCTGATGCAGCACATCCTCGATGCGGCGGGAAAACCGTGCGCGCGGTTCGGCACGGCGGGGCATCAGATCGGAGACGCCGAGATCGTCGCCAAAACGACGACGCCGAGCGCGCTCGAACTGAACCAACTGCTGCGGCAATCGCTCGACAAGGGGCTGTCCGCCGCGTCGATGGAGGCGTCGTCTCACGGCTTGATGACGCATCGGCTCGACGGCATCTCGTTCGACGGCGTTGCGTGGACGAACCTCACTCAAGACCACCTCGATTTCCACGAGACGATGGACGCGTACCGCGACGCGAAGTTGCGGCTGTTCGCCCATGTGAAGGACGGCGGCTCCGTCGCCCTAAACCGCGATGACGAGTGGTTCGCCGATTTCCATGCGGCGGCGGTCGCGGCTCCGAACGTGGGGAAGGTGTTGTCGTACGGGCTTTCCGATGACGCGGACGTGCGGGCGGAAGGCGTCGCGACGACGCCCACCGAAACGTCGTTCACCCTCGTCTACAACGGCACGAGAACGCCGATCCGCCTGAACCTGCTGGGCGACTACAACGTTGAGAACGCGCTCGCCGCGCTGTCGGTGGGAATCGGGTTGGGGTTGTCGCGCGACGTATTGAAGCGCGGGGTCGAGTCGTTGGTGAACGTGCCGGGTCGATTCGAGACGGCCAACGCGGGGCAGAACTTCGGGGTCGTCGTGGACTACGCCCACACGCCGGACGCGCTCGAGCGGCTGCTCGGCGCGGCGCGTCGGTTGAATCCGTCGCGGGTGATCGTCGTATTCGGCTGCGGCGGCAATCGGGACCGGACGAAACGTCCGAAGATGGGGCGAATCGCGGCGGAACTCGGCGATGTGGTGATCGCCACGTCGGACAATCCGCGATTGGAAGACCCCGACGCGATTCTCCGCGAAGTTGTCGCGGGCATCCCCGACGGCGCGCCGTATGAGTCGATCACCGACCGCGAACGCGCCATCGCCCGCGCGATTGAGATCGCCGAAGAGGGCGACTTGGTGTTGATCGCGGGCAAGGGTCACGAGGACTATCAGGACGCGGGCGGCAAGAAAATCCACTTCGACGACCGGGAAGTCGCCCGTAAGTATCTGACGCAACGCCATCCGTAGGGGCGACGGGTTCGTCGTCCATTCCCTCCAAGTTCCGTAGGGACGCCCGACGGGTCGTCCGCGCCGAAGACGAGTTCGGCAACCCCAACGGGTGTCATTCTGAGGCTCCTGCCGGGAGAATCTCTCGCCACGCGGGTTGTATCGGGGGTCAACGTCTGTCGCGGCGCGTCACGTTGGGCGAGAGGTTCTTCACTGCGTTCAGAACGACACAAGGAGGGGACGCGGGTGCGGTCGTCGAGGATTTCGATGCCGATCAAGCGGTCGTCTGCGGCGAAGTCGAAGCCGAGTTCGTTTCCCCAACCGTGTCATTCTGAGGTTACTGCCGAAGAATCCCGGTTACGACCCGCGATGTCCGGGATTCTTCACTTCGTTCAGAATGACATAGGGTTTGGTCGTCCGTGAAGGTGGTGTGGGCGACTTGCGCGTCGTCGGTCAGGCGGAGGTAGAGGGCGTCCGCTTCAGGGTCGTAGGCAAATCTCACACACTTTGTTTGCGAGAGATGCTCTAGTTTTCTGGTAATTCGCTCGGTACGACGCGATGTTTGATATGCTTTTCAGCCGTCCCCTCACAATAGAGCCTAAAGGATAATTCGATTGGACTATCAAACGATATGTGGGGCGATCGTTGGATTGACAACGCCTGAGTTCGAAATGGCATTTGTGGATGGATCATCAAATCTGTGTAATCACGTCGACCAGTAGAAGAATAGGTATACGTTTCCCGCTCCCTTAACCAATGTGACGATTTTGGTACTGAATATGGATGATCAGCCATTTCCAACATGGCGGCTACGTGTTTAGCTAACCATCTTCCTCGGTTGTGGATAATTGGCTGGATATGTATTAGAAACTCGCTTCCACGCTTACATTCTAGCTCTATGTCTAGGTCAGGTTTTTGGCGACGACCGAATAACTCCTCAACTTCATGCTGATGCAGCAGACGTTGTTGATCGCTCATACGCTTGTAGTACTGTCGTGTGGTTTCTTTCCCAATCTTAAAAACTGCTTGATGAATGCTGTCGCTTTGAGGGACGAGTGTAACCGCGTATCCTCTTTTGTCGGGATCGCTTTTCGAGGCAAGGATAAAGTCATTTTGCGTTCCGTCAGGGATTCTGTCGACGGCATTTGGTAGATGGTCATTTAGCGTCTCTACAAATCTACGCACGGATTTGATCGGTTCAGACGTGAGATATTCTTCCCCATTTGTCGCCTTTCGCGTCCCGATTCCCAAAGGATAATTCCACCACCCCCATTGGCGAATCCCGATAAGGCTTTTGAATAGTTCTTCTTATCGTCCGCCGCCAAAGTCCACGGTTCCGCGTCAATCTTCCTCGTCTCCCCCTCTCCGTGTCCTTTGGATTTTTCCTTATAGTCGATCATCCAATGTTCCAAGTCGTTTTCGTCAATGATCGCTTGGATCCGCTTTGATCCCTGTTTCTTGATCTGATCGAACAATGCTTTTGCATTTTCAGCCATCTTGAATACCTACTAGATCGAATCCTGTATGAAAGCCTCCGCGCCCACCTAAACAAGATGAGTGCGGAGGCTTCCAATGTCAACCAAACTGCGCGATCTCGCCCGCTACCGCGTACCGCGCTTTTGCACGATGTTTAACCGTTGCGATGTCCTGCCGGATAGCGACCCCGACCGGAATCTCCCACATCCCGAGTGATCAACCGCAGCCCGTGTTCGCGCCGCAGTTTGGGCAGACGTAGCACGAGCCCGTCCGCAACATGATTGTGCCGCACACGTGGCAGCCGACCCCGTCGTCGTGTTCTTCTTTAACGGGCGCGGATGCCAGTTTCGTCGTTGTTTTCGCGGCGGGCGTTGTGGTCGCCTTCGCCGTCACCCCGTTGGGACGTTTGTCCGTGGTCGGGGTCGGATGTTCGTCGTCGTCTCCGCTCGCGTAGTAGAGCGCGGCGGAACCGGCGAGTTCGGGATTCTCGAGGAACTTGAGTCCCAGCCAGCGGAACACGTAGTCAACCAGCGACTTCGCAATCGGAATCTGCTTGTTGCTCGTGAAGCCTTGCGGCTCAAACCGCATGTGGCTGAACTTCTTGACCAACGCCTCCAGCGGGACGCCGTACTGCAGTGACAGCGACGTCATCGTCGCCAATGCGTCCATCAAACCGGAGATCGTGGAACCTTCCTTGCTCATCGTCAGGAACACTTCGCCGGGCGTGCCATCGTCGTATAGACCGACGGTGATATAGCCCTCGTGCTCCGCGACGTTGAACTTGTGCGTGAGCGAGTGTCGTTCGTCGGGCAGTCGCCGCCGTACGGGACCTTTCGCCTCCGCCTGCTTCTCCTCGGACTCTTTGCCTTTGGAGGAAAGCGGCTGCGACAGTTTGCTCCCGTCTCGGTAGACGGCAATCGCCTTGACGCCGAGTCGCCACGCCTCTTGATAGATGTCCATGATGTCTTCGACGGTCGCTTCATGGGTCATGTTGACCGTCTTCGAGATCGCCCCGCTGATGAACGGCTGCGCTGCCGCCATCATGCGGACGTGTCCCATCGGGCTGATGTAGCGGGTGCCGTATTTGCCGCACTTGTTGGCGCAGTCGAATACGGCGTAATGCTCCTCACGCAGATGCGGCGCGCCCTCGACCGTTTGGGCGCCGCACACCACCTTCGACGCTTCCTCGACCTGATTTCGCGTGAAGCCGAGTTCTCGCAGAAGGTTGAAGTCGGTGCGGTTGTATTGTTCGGGGGTGAAGCCTAAACGCTTGAGCGCCTTTTCACCGAGCGTCCACACGCCGACGGCGGAGTTCAAGTCCATGACTCCGGGCAGCGCTTTCTCGATCCGCTCGATCTCTTCGGGACGAAGACCCACTTCCTCAAGGCTGGCGGTGTTGATGTACGGCGCGCCGAGCATCCGCGCCGTTCCCAGCGCGTATTCGACGATCTCATCGACCTGTTGCTCCGTGTAGCCAAGCGCGGAGAGCGCTCGCGGCACGGACTGGTTGATGATCTTGAAGTATCCGCCGCCCGCGAGTTTCTTGAACTTAACCAACGCGAAATCGGGTTCGATCCCGGTCGTGTCGCAGTCCATGAACAAGCCAATCGTCCCTGTCGGGGCGATGACGGTCGCTTGGGCGTTGCGGTAGCCGTATTTCTCACCGAACTTGAGGGCGGTGTCCCAGTCCTCTTCGGCGGCTCTGAGCATGTCTTGCGGACAGTGATCCGCGCTGATGCGGTACACCGCCGCGCGGTGTTTGTTGATGACCCGAAGCATCGACTCGCGGTTCGGGGCGTATCCGGCGAAGGGACCTTTGGTCGCGGCGATTTCGGCGGAGGTCGCGTAAGCGCGTCCGCTGAGCATCGCCGTGATCGCGCCCGTCCACGCATACGCCTCTTCGCTCTCGTAGGGAATCCCTCGCACCATCAACAAGGTGCCGAGGTTCGCGTAACCGAGTCCGAGCGGGCGGTAGTCGTGGCTGTTTTTGGCGATCATCTTCGTCGGATACGACGAGAACTGGACGATGATCTCCATCGCTATCGTGAAGACGCGCACGGCGGCGCGGAACGACACGACATCGAAGGAGTCGTCGGGTTTGAGGAACTTCATGAGGTTCAACGAGGCGAGGTTGCACGCCGAGTCGTCGAGGAACATGTACTCCGAACACGGGTTGCTCGCATAGATGCGGTCCGTGTTGGGGCAGGTGTGCCAGTCGTTGATGGTCGAATCGAACTGCACGCCGGGATCGGCGCAGCGCCACGCGGCTTGGGCGATCTGTTTCCAGAGCTCCCGCGCCTTGTAGGTCTTGTGCCGTTCGCCGGTGGTGCGGAGGATCGTCGTCCACGAACCGTCTTTAGAGACGGCGTCCATGAACTTGTCGTTGATCCGCACGGAGTTGTTCGAGTTCTGACCGGACACGGTCTTGTACGCTTCCCCGTTGAAGTCGGAGTCGTAGCCCGCTTCAACCAGCGCGGCGACCTTATCCTCCTCGCGCACCTTCCAGTTGATGAAGTTCTCGATCTCAGGGTGTTCCATGTCGAGGATGACCATTTTCGCCGCGCGGCGAGTCGTACCACCCGACTTCGTCGCACCCGCGCCGCGATCCAACACTTCGAGAAACGACATCAACCCGGACGACGTGCCGCCGCTCGACAGTTTTTCCATCGAACCGCGCAATGCCGAGAAGTTCGTTCCGGTACCGGAACCGTACTTGAACAGTCGTGACTCATGTTTGATCAACTCGAAAATGGAACCGAGATCGTCTTGCACCGACTGAATGAAGCACGCGGAGTTTTGCGGGTGCTCGTAACTGTCGTCCACCAGCACCGTTTCGCCGCGAGATTCGTCATGCCACCAGTTGCCGGGCGAGCCTTTGATGCCGTATTCGTGCCAAAGCCCGCAGTTGAACCACACAGGGGAGTTGGACGCGCCCATCTGATTGATGAGCAGATGGGTCAACTCCATCTCGAACGTTTCGGCGTCCTCCTTCGAGGCGAAATAGCCCAACGATTCGCCTTCGCTGCGAATCGTGTGCGCGACCCGATGAATGACCTGACCCGCGTGCTGCTCGCTTCCGATCTCCGGCACGCCCGCTTTGCGGAAGTACTTGGAGACGAGGATGTCGGTCGCTAACTGCGACCACGATTGCGGCACGCTGATCTTGTCGCTCTCGAAGACGACTTCGCCTTTTTCGGAGTAGATGGCGGAACGCCGTTCCGTCCACTCGATTGCATTGTAGGGATGAACCCCCGATTTTGTGAAAAACCGGGGCACTCGCACACCTTCGGTTGAAGTGTTGACCTCGTTCAAAGGGATTGACGTGGTGGACACGTCCTGCGCGGTGTGTTCAATCATTATAGAACACTCCTGTAAGAGACGTATATAGGTTCAGGACGAACTATTTGAACTCTCCCTCTTTGCCCCCCGACACAGCCTGTAAGAGGGTTTTTTTGGGAGACTTCGTGTCGTTTCGTCGTCCCCGCCTCTTCGTTCCCGCAACACAGCCCACGCCAACATCGGACCCGACACAGCCGAAGGGTCGACGGAGGCGCGTTCGCCAAGCGGTAATAAAAGGCAGTTCATACGAAGGTGTCCAACCACGCGCTCTGGGTTTCCTGTTTAGGTGCTTTCCTGAACGCATACGTTATCAGATACGTCGGGAAGCGAAGGGTGTTTCATCCTCTTTCGAGCTCTTTGACAGAGGAATGATTCCGCAACATGTTGTTGTCCACCGAACGGAGTACCCCTAAATCTCCGTTCGGGGATCGACCTTCTGTCCGCAAAAAGGTACAGAATGCGGCGCGCGACGCGACCTGAAATCGCTTCGTCGTCACCGATGCCGACGCCAGTCGATCACACCATCGCGGGTCTATGACCCGTGGTATTGCTTGACGGCTTGCTCGAACTCGTCCGCGTCGTGGAAGGCTCGGTAGACCGATGCGAAGCGGATGTACGCCACGCCGTCGAGCTCCTTCAAGCCGTTCATCACCATTTCGCCGATGAACGCGCTCGCCACTTCCCTCGTTGGGCGCGAGATCAACGCTTGCTCCACTTTGGCGACAAGCGCGTCGATCTGTTCCGCGCCGACGGGACGCTTCCAACAGGCGACCTGAATCCCCTGCCGGAGTTTCTGTCGGTCAAACGACTGTCGAGCGCCGTCTTTTTTGACGACGACCATGTCGAGAATCGCGGGTTGTTCGTAGGTGGTGAATCGCTGGTCGCACTTCATACACTCCCGTCGGCGGCGGATGACCGCGCCGTTCTGCGCCTCGCGGGATTCCGTGACGCGCGTGTCGGGATGTTGACAGTACGGACAGTTCATATAAAAACGTAGCCACACTATATTTGGTGCAGGCGATGATTCCCCTACGCAACCACTACGCATAGCATAGTACTAGCGCGTGATTCTGTCAAACAGAAAAATCAGGTTTTTGAAGGGGGGTTGAAAGGGAGATTCATCACCTTTTGACGGCATTTGAGGCGGGGAGGGCGTCAACTTTGATCGCAAAAATCTTCACGTCAGATGATGGTATCTTGGAAAATGTTGGGGAGCGTCGTGTGGTCGACAGGCGAGCGCGCTTCGTATCCGGCGAGGGGAAGTTCGACCGTCTACCTGAAACGGTGTCTCAGAACAAGACCGCATTCATTGCTGCGTGTTCATCGCGCTACCAACGTCACCACCTGGCATCGTGACGAGCGAAGCGACGTGACAATCTCTCCCCGAAGTTCCACATCGGCGACGGTGGAGGCGAGAGGTTCTTCTGCACGGATAGGACGTTTACGAGATTTCTCGGACACGCTTCAAGTCACGTTTGTGTGGAAGCAACCCGCGCGAGCGCACCAAGATTCCACCCTACGCCAAGTGGCTCGGTTCCAGCGAATCGACTTCGCTCTCGGAGACGGACGCCTTCGCCATCAGCGCGTCGGAGACGTAGATCGGCGTTCTCATCCGCACGGCGAGGGCGGTCGCGTCGCTGGGTCGCGTGTCGAGCGTCGTCTGTTTGCCGTTCGTTTCGAGGATGAGTTGGGCGTAGTAGGTCATGTCGCGCAGTTGGGTGATCTGGATGCGCTTCGCCGTCGCGCCCGTCGCCTCGACGACGTTCCGCACAAAGTCGTACGTCATCGGTCGCGGCGAGGACAGTCCCCGCATCCCGCTGCGGATGCTCTGCGCCTCGAACTTGCCGATCCAGATGGGCAGGTAACGCTTCGATTCGTCCTTCAACAAGACGACGCCGTAGTCGCCGTGACGCGACTCGATCACGTCCGCCACCTCGACGTGGACGAAGTGCGGGACGACTTCAACCGCCGCTTGCGCGTCGTGTCCGAGTCGCGCGGCGACGGCGGGTGTCGCCGACACGCCTGCGAGCCCGACGCCCGCCACTCCCAACGCGGCGGCGCGGACGAAATCACGGCGGTTCAGTTCGTTGGAACGTCGGTGATCGGACGTCATGTGAAACGCTCCCTTAAAAGCAGTTTGCGCGGTCTTGGGTGTGCTATTCGCCGGACATCATCATAACGCGCATGGTTGCGCGACGCTATTGTGAGGTTTCCGACGTTGTCGGACGGTCTGACCACCCTCACCCCTAACCCCTCTCCCTTCCAACGTTACGCCAGGAAACTCTTGCGGTACGGCGGACGATGGACGCCCTTCTCGGTGATGATCGCCGTGATGAGCTCGGCGGGGGTCACGTCGAAGGCGGGGGCGTAGACGTTCACGCCCTCCGGCGCGGTGCGTCGCCCGAAGCCTTCGGTCACCTCCTCGGCGGCGCGTTCTTCAATGGGGATCAACCCGCCGTTGTCGAGCGACATATCGAGGGTTGAAGTCGGCGCGGCGATGTAAAACGGGATGCCGTGCGCCTTCGCCAACACCGCCAGCATGTACGTCCCGATCTTGTTCGCGGAATCTCCGTTCGCGGCGATCCGATCCGCCCCCGTGACGACACGCTGAATCCGCCCCTCGCGCATCACCTGTGCCGCGACGCTGTCGCAGATCAACGTCGTCTCGATCCCGGCGCGCATCAGTTCCCACGTCGTCAGCCGCGCGCCTTGCAGGAGCGGGCGCGTCTCATCGGAATAGACGTGGATGCGTTTGCCCTGCGCGTGCGCGGTGAACATCACGGCGAGCGCGGTGCCGTAGCCGCTTGTCGCCAAGCCGCCCGCGTTGCAGTGGGTCAGCACGCCGTCGCCGTCTTGGATCAACGTCGCGCCGTGTTCGCCGATGGCGTGGCAAAGGCGGTCGTCTTCCTCGTGGATTTCCACCGCTTCGTCCAACAGCCGCAGTTTGAGCGCGTCCGGCGCGAGCGCGACGTGTTCGCGGGCGACGCGGCGCATCCGGTCCAACGCCCAAAAGAGGTTCACCGCCGTTGGGCGCGAGGTGGCGAGATAGTCCGCCGCCTTTTCGAGCGACTTGATGAGCGCGTCGCTCGTCGCCGCGTTGTTGTTCCATACGGCGCGAACGACACCGTACGCCGCCGCGACACCGATAGCGGGCGCGCCTCTCACCCGCAACGACTTGATCGCCTCCCACACCTGTTCGACGGTGCGGCAGTCAATGTAGGTGAACTCGGTGGGGAGAAGGGTCTGGTCGATGAGCCGCACGGCGTCGTCTCGCCACGCGACGGTGTCAACGGTCGGGATCGTGTGCGTCGTCATCTTGAGGTGTTCCCTCCGACGTTTCCGGCGATGGTCGAGCGGCTTCGGAGGGCGTCGATTCCACCGTCACCACCGACGTTTCCACCGGATTTTGAGGCGGTTCCGGCGCGTCGTCGTGGTGAGCGTCCTCTTCGTCGTCCTCTTCGTCCGACTCGAACTCTTGCGGGAAGTCGCGTTCGTCGTGATCGTCCTCTTCGCGGTCGTGCATCGGCTCCTGACGGGCGGCGCGTTCGCGGTACAGGTTGCGCGACTCCTTGAGGAACGCCAAGGTGTCCTCGCGGTTCATCCAGCCTTCCAGCGGAAAAAACGGCTCGAAGAACTGAACGATGCGCTTGATCGTCGTCTTGTCGAGGTCGCCGATGTCGCGGATGTCATCGAACTTCGGTTCGCCGAGCACGACGCCGATGATCTGATGGTCGCCGTCGCGCCGCTTCACCGCGCCGATGGGTCGGATTTCGCAGGCGTTGCCCGCCCACGTCGGCTTGCGGACGAGCACAAGCGCGTTCAGCCGTTTGCCGCCCGCCGTCCACGTTTCAGGGATCCAACCGTATTCGGTTGGGCTGGGCACCATAAGTCGGTAGTCCACGACGAAGGCGCGGCGTTTGCGGTGATAGCGATACCGCTTGCGGCTGCCTTTGGCGACCTCCACGACGACGTTGACGATGCCCGGCGC
>JAQBWJ010000018.1 GCA_027625215.1 Candidatus Poribacteria bacterium | reverse complement strand
GGCGTTGTACTTCATCCTGACACAACCGACGCTCTTACCTATCTCGCCGCGATTCAATGCCTTGTTTTTTTAATAAACGACTATTATTTCCGATAATAATTTGGTGGGATATTTTGGGTTGGTCTCTCATACCGCGACATGGATCAACCACCCACGACATTCTTCACTGAACTCTTGATTTCTGATAGTTAATTCATGGTTTATAAATTGACTCGCGTTGAAAATAACTCGGCGTACGGCTAGCATCTGAGCAGATCAACAGGATGGCGGTAACATGAAACCTGTTTTGGTCGTTATATTGATAAGGGTGTCGCGCGTGAACCTCGGCGCCCGTCCTCTCGTTGCATCAAGAATCACAAGGCTTCATCACCGGCATCGTGCCGCGATTTGAAGGACGCGCCAACAATGATGGACATCGAAGCGAAACGACTCCGACGCCTGCCGCCATATATGCTGGGCGCGCTCAAATCACAAACGCATCAGATGCGACGCGACGGGATCGACGTGATCGATTTCGGCATGGGCAACCCTGACCTTCGCACCCCTCAGCACATCATCGATAAACTGTGCGAAGCGGCGAACGACGAACGCAACCACCGATATTCCGTCTCTAAAGGTATCTACAACCTGCGACGAGAGATCGCTTGGCACTACGAACGACGCTTTAATGTGTCCATCGACCCCGAACACGAGGCGGTCGCCGTCATCGGGACGAAAGAGGGCTTGTCGCACCTCGCGCTTGCATTGATCGATGAGGGGGACATTGCGCTCGTACCCGACCCATCCTATCCGATCCATATGTACAGCGTCGTAATCGCGGGCGGAAGCGTGATCAGCGTGCCGTTGCGCGAGGAAAACGACTTCATCCCCGACCTGTCCATCATCATGAAGGACATCTACCCTAAACCGAAGGTGTTGCTGCTGTCGTTTCCACACAATCCGACGGGCGCGGTCGTCGACTTGGCGTTCTTCGAGGAGATCGCACAGTACGCGAAGAAACACGATATCCTCGTCGTCCACGACCTCGCCTACGCCGACCTGACGTACGACGGATATCAGGCGCCGAGTTTTTTACAGGCGAAGGGCGCAAAGGATGTCGGCGTTGAGTTCATGTCGCTCTCGAAGTCCCACAGCATGGCGGGGTGGCGGACTGGGTTCTGTGTTGGAAATCGGCGCGTGATCGAAGCGTTAGCGCGGCTCAAGAGTTATTACGACTACGGGATGTTCGCGCCGGTGCAGATCGCATCGATTGTTGCCCTGCGGACGGACGAGCACATTATCAAAGAAACGGTCGAAGTGTACCGAGAACGCCGCGATGTGCTTGTGGATGGGTTGAGGCGAATCGGGTGGAATATCCCGCTCCCGAAGGGGACCATGTTCGCGTGGGCGCCGATTCCCGAACCGTTTGTCGAGATGGGTTCGATGAAATTCGCCCAAAAACTGCTCACGGAAGCCAATGTGTGCGTCTCTCCGGGTATCGGATTCGGCGCGCGCGGCGAAGGATACGTCCGTTTCTCTCTCGTTGAAAACGAAGACCGGATTCGTCAAGCAGTGCGGCAGATTCGCAGGTCGTTGAACCTTTCGACCGCTCCCAAAACCGCCACCGGAGAGGAACCTCAACCGTGAGGGTGTTCGCACGCGTTCGGAAGGTCTCATTGTATGCGCTGATGGTCGTTTCGGCGGTCGGTTCGTTTGGCGATACGTCCGGCGCAGTGCCCGATCTCAAGACGGTCATCATCGACGCTGGACACGGCGGTCACGATCCCGGCGCGGTGAATCGGTGGGGGTTGCGCGAAAAGGACGTGACGCTTCAAGTCGCGCGGCGCGTGCGAGACTATTTGGCGAAAAACTCATCCTATAGAATCGTGATGACGCGCGACTCGGACAAGTACCTCACGTTGCAGGAACGGTGTGACGTGGCGAACGCGCACGATCCGGCAAGTAGCGTTTTCATTAGCGTCCATGTGAACGCGGCTGAGAGTTCGTCCGCCAAAGGCGCGGAAACCTATGTCTACAAGAACGAGGCGACGAACACGCGCGCGGCTCGCGTGGCGGCTCGCGAGAACCTGGGGACTGGGTTCAGCCTCGACTTCATCTTCGCGGACATGCGGCATCGGGCGATGGCTCCGCTGACGGAGGGACTCGCGTCGAATATCCAATCGAACTTGATCAAACGAGCGAATGTGTTGGATCGGCGCGTACAGGAAGGGCCCTTTTACGTCCTATTCTATACGCAAATGCCGTCCACCCTCGTTGAAATCGGATTTCTCACGAACAAAGACGAACAGACGCAACTCCGTTCGGCAGCCCACCAGCAGAAGTTGGCGGAAGCGATTGGCGCGGGGGTCGTCGAGTTCGGGGCGCAGTTCAAGAACTGGAACGTCGCCGTCGCGCCGTCCGATTAGTTCCTTTATCTCATTCAAACGTAACTCGGAGATAGAAACGTCATCTCATGCGTCTAGGCATCCGGCATCGGTGGGGTATTCACGACGCAAACACCCCCTTCGCGGCGACGAGCCTGCGGCAAGGGGGCGTGAGTCCGGCTCCGTACGATTCCCTGAATCTGGGACACCACGTTGGCGACCGCCTCGAAAACGTCATTGAGAACCGCCGTCGGTTTGCGACTGACTGCGGGTTGAACGTCGAGCGGTTGGTTCTCGCGGAACAGACCCATTCCACAAACGTCGCGGTTGTCTCCGAGAGTGACGCCGGACGAGGCGTGTTTGATCCGGCAACGGCAATTCCAGCAACGGACAGCCTCATCACTAACGCATATAGTCTTGCCATCGGGGTTTGCGTGGCGGATTGTGTGCCGATCTTGGTGTTCGACCCTATTAATCGAGCGGTTGCAGCGATCCACGCGGGGCGCGTCGGTACATACGACGGAGTCATCGATTCAACATTTGCAGCGATGGGGTCCACGTTTGGGACGAACGCATCGGACTGCGCCGTCATTGTTGGGCCCTCCATTGGAAGCGCGTCGTACGAGGTAAGCGTTGGGCTCGCCGAGTCGTTTCGAGAGCGGTTCGGCGAGAAAGTCGCGGATGGGCGGTTGCTTGATCTGCGGGTGGCGGTCGACGTGAGTTTGGCGCGGCGCGGCATTCGATTGGAGCGCATCACTCATATTCGGGAGTGCACGGTATCGTTCCCTCATCGATATTTTTCCCACCGACGCGACGGCGATCCGACCGGCAGGATGTTGAGCGTCGTTTACCTGTGATCTTCGTCCCCAAGCGTTGATGACCTGCTTGCGGCTTGTTCCTATATCCATATACCCACGAGAAAATTATCGGAAATTAAAGGGCTCCAATCTTTTTCGGGATCATTTCACGAACTCGATCCTCCCTGCATCCTATTGGAAGGTGAAAATGACGAAAAGGATTCAATTTCCTCTGATTGCCCTGCCTTCACATGCCAACCCAGCCACGATTTTATATGACATAATAACCATTATCAGAAGTTAAGGAGGCTTCGGTTAGATAATTCTGGTTAGAGTGGTGCCATACAACACTTATAACGGATTCCATAAGTAATCCGTCTCAAAAGACACCTCCAAATAACTATCGGAAATTAGTGGGTACCACACCAACACCACGCATAAAATCTTGGTTTGCGCGTATTCGACACAATTTTCTATTTCCATGAAATGACTATCAGAAGTGTCTGGCCCTCTGCAGCGTGTCAGTATTATGAATCCATTAAGGATCGTAAAAACGTGATGCTCTGCCGCGCAATCGTTTCAGGGTCCGGCTCAAAATTGAACACCTCGACCGAGAGGTACCGCTCGTAACCGATCTCTTTCAACGCCTCGAAGATCGCGACATAATCCGCGCCTCCCGATCCCGGCACATACCCGTTGTCGTCGTTCGTATGGACGTGTCGGATGGCGTTGCGATGCTTCCGCAGTTCCGCCGGGATGTCCAACGATTCCACCGACGAACTGTATACATCCAGAATCATCTGAAAATTGGGGTGATCGACCGCCTCAATCAGCGTCAACGCCTCGTCCGGGTTGCGGATGAAGTTCGTAATGCGTGAGTTCAGCGGCTCGAAACACAACATTACGTCCTTCTCGCCCGCAAGTTCCGCGCACTCCTTGAACGCCGCCGCCGCCCACTCAAACCCTTGCTCGAACGTCACGCCCTCGATGATATTTCGTTGCTTCGGCGAACCGATCACCATCATCGAACCACCGATATCGGCGCATAGGTGGATCAGGTCTTTGAGATATTCGCGCGTCGTGTCCCGCAGAGCGGCGTTCGGACTGGTGAGGTGAAGCCCCTCCGGTTTGATGAACAACCAATGGAGTCCGGCGATCTCGATCCCGGTGCGTTCGGCGTCGCGTTTGATCTTATCGCGCTGCGCTTTTGAGATATCTCGCGCGTGGTCCGCTATGGTGAACGGCGAAATCTCCACCGCCTCATACCCTATCGACTTCGCGGACCGAAACACATCCGCCAATTTCCAGTTTTCATATATCTCGTTGCACACCGTCAACTTCATTTGGCTGTCCTACCTATTTCATTCGGTGACGCCTCATGGTCATCGAGCCTTCTCCGCCGCCGTGAGACGAACGTCGCGCACGGCAGTATCATTTCCGTCAGCGAAATCCCGCCGCTCAGAAAACGCAAACCCGCCCCTCGCGGTTCCGACGCGAACCACACGTCCGGGAAGGCAAACGCGCACCGCGATACCTGCGGATTCGGCAGACGGATCGCCTCGGCGTTGAACAGGGCGACATCCGTCGTTGGACACGATCCGTCCTCCATCGCGCGAAATCCAGCCCACCGTCGCTGCGTCTCCGTCGCCTTGATGCGCGTTGCCGCCTGCGTCACTTCCGTCGATCCACCATTCGAAAGCACGAACACGCTCGCTTTTGGGGGAACTTGCGCCAAGAATTCGTTCAATGAATCTTCCGCCGCCTGACGGATTTCATCACGAGCCGTTCCCGTTCTCATCGTTTTGTTGGATCCGACTTCCGCGATGGCGATATTTGCTAGCACAACACCCGCCCGCGAGTCCGGCATCTTGAGGTACGGCGTCGCGGTTGATCCGGCAAACGGAACGCCTTGCGCCGCAAGACGCTCCGCGAACAACGCGCCTACCGTCCCCGAATCCGCCAATGATGGGAAACGTCCAAGAATCAACGCCGCCGTGTTGTGCGGCTTTGTGGAAGGTAAGATCGCCAGAAGCGGTTTTGTCGATTCAAGCCGATGCTTGTCGAGCGCAGACTCGAACACCGGCGCGACGACTTCCCACTCATCCCAACGCAGCCCGTGAAACATGCAGACAACCACCAACGGGTATTTCGACTCGTTCTGAAGTTCTCGCCAATGAGGGACAAACTCTGAATCGAACCAGTCGACGGTGAACATTGGCGGCGGTTTGTGTCGTGTGATCCATCGAACGTAAGCGTCTCCCACCAACCGGGCGAACTCGTAGTTCGCTTTCACGATGATTCGGTGCGCTTCGGCGACCAATTCGGCGGGTGCATCTCCTAAAAGACTGCTCATCCGTTCCCGATGACCGAGCCATTCGTCGCACAAGAGGCTCATTGGGACGAGGTGATTGGGGAAAATATCGCTCGTCCACGTCTCAATCGACTGCACGGACAGATGTTGCTCCCATCCGCGACGATGAAACGTATCGACATGCGTGGCGAGCGTCAGCAATGCGTGAAAGAGTCGCGCGGCGTCGGCGAAGTTAGGAAAATACGAAGGGTACTTGGTGCCAAGATGCTGCCGTTCGAGCGTCCGTTGCAGTTGTTCCATCCGCGTTTTGGAGATAAATGTCGGTTCGCTCGCAATCTGCGGGATCAACACTCGGAGCGACTGTTCCGTAAGGTAGCCTGACACTCGTTCGGTTGACGCGATCCGTAGCGCGATCTCCACGCGCCGTTCTCCATCCAATCCCAATAGGCTGAGGAACAACCGTTCGCGGTGAGGATCAGCGGCGAGCGAGCGTTCCGCCATCCGCACCTGCGAGACAACGGTGAGCGGCTCCGTCTCCAACAGCGCGTCGCACGTCGCCAACAGTTCATCCGCCTCATGGACACCGTACTTTTGCCACGTCTTCTCATCGAAGAATTGCGAATTGAGCAGACGCGCGTCGGGGGCGTACTTCCACAAGAAGTACATTGTCCAGAGAAACACGGCGAAATCTGGATCGCGCTCTAACTTGACGGGGATGGGCGTCACCCGTTGGATCGCCCGCTGCGCCGCTTCGGACACGCGCGGATAACGTTCAAGAAATCGGCGCGTCGGCTCGTCCGTCTCGATGTGCTCCCAAAGCGAAACGGCATCCGCGCCCGTCATCTTGTGGTGAAGGGACCGTTGTAGGTAGCACTCTGCGATCAGGGTCGGAGTATTCGACGCGGTGAGCGCGTCTTCCCACGACAACCGCGCGTCGATCAAACGTTCCGCGAGGTCCCAAAAATCGTTGCCGCGAAGCAGGTTGATTGCGTCCGTCCATTCGTAGTTCGGACTCATCAGTTCCATGAGTCGACGCGGACTAACGGCGACTCGCATTGTTCGATGGATCAGATCGCCGATGGCAGTGCTGTCGTGCGTCGCATCGGACGAAACGACAACCGAGAGTGGGAAATCGTCTTCGAGACGAGGCGCGTCCTTCAAGTCCTCCAGCGCGTCGCGGAGTTGGAGGTCATGGTGGAACCGAAGCAACTCGCACTCTTTCCCATTCACCGACAGGATTCTCACATCGGCGGCGAGCTCGTTGGAATCGTCCAGCCAAAGAAAACGTGGCGCGGACGCAATCGCCCCC
Source organism: Candidatus Poribacteria bacterium (assembly GCA_027625215.1). GTDB lineage: Bacteria > Poribacteria > WGA-4E > JAQBWJ01. The sequence continues at coordinate 5,638 of JAQBWJ010000018.1, read as the reverse complement.
TTCAAGTACGCTTCCAAGACCGCTTTTGGGTCGAAACGAGTCATGAGTCGATTACTCGTCTTCCAGTTGTCGGCGCGCGTCGATGAGCATCTGGCGTTTTGCGTCGGAGACGACCGGGAACTGCGGGTCGAGGTCGCGCATTGCGTCGAGGATGATCTCGGCGACAACCAACCGCGTGAACCACTTTCTATCCGCCGGAACGACGTGCCAGGGCGCCCAATCCGTGCTGGTGCTTTCGAGCATGTCCTGAAAGGCGTCTTGAAAGTCGTCCCAGTAGGCGCGATCACGTAGGTCCGCTTCGGCGAATTTCCACTGCTTGTCCGGCGTGTTGATTCGGCTGAGAAACCGTTCTTTCTGCTCCGCTTTTGAGACGTTTAGAAATATCTTGACGATCTTTGTCCCGTTTCGCGTCAGATAGCGCTCGAAGGCGTTGATGTCTTCGTATCGTTCGTCCCAAATATCTTCGGTGATACATCGGTCGGGAAGACGCTGCGCCGCCAGGATTTCGGGGCGTACGCGGGCGATCAATACCTCCTCGTAATGGGAGCGGTTGAAGATGGCGAGATGACCTCGCGCCGGGAGCCGTCTCATCACACGCCAAAGGAAGTCGTGGCTCAGTTCTTCCGGTGTCGGAGCTTTGAACGCGATCACGTCGATGCCCATCGGGTTCAACCCGGAGACAACCGCTTTGACCGTGCCATCCTTGCCCGCCGCGTCGTGCGCCTGTATGACGACGAGAAGCGAATACCGGCTGTTCACGTAGAATCGCTCGTGAAGGTCGCGCATCTCCCTGATTCGCTCATCGAGCAGATCGCGGGCTCGTTTCTTATCTAGGTTGCCGACGTACCCGGTTTCTGCGTCTCGGAGGCGAAAGTTCTTGGGATCGATGCGAAAATCGCTCGGCGTTATCATGGTTCTCCCTTGCCGATCACAGTCTAAAACGCCAACGCGCCGAGCGCAATCGAAGTAGGGTCATTCGGTTTTCGAGATCGAATGAATGGAACAAGGCGAAACATCGTGAAACATGACGAAACATCGTGAAACAATCGTGGAACATTGTGAAACACGTTGCCAGTCGGATTTTCCTCCGAACGCCCATGAACAGTGAGTTTTTCGATGGAACAGACGATTACCTGTTCCACTGCGAATCGAAATGACGCAAACCGACACAAAGATCACCTGATGAAAACCGAACGACCCTAGCAATCGAAGGAGGCAACGTTGACGGTACACCGTCTCTGTGCTACGTTGCCTTTGGGTCAATGGTGACAACGACCCGTTCAAGCACGGATTTCGATGACCAATCGGTTTCACATTCTTAGGGAGACGTTCACCATGGCGCGACCCATTACGCTCTTTACCGGACAGTGGGCGGACTTGACCCTCGACACGATGGCGCAGAAAGCCAAGTCGTTCGGATACGGCGGGATCGAACTCGCCTGTTGGGGCGACCACTTTGAAGTCGATAAAGCGATGAAAGACGGCAAGTACTGCCAATCACGGTGGGACATTCTCAAGAAGCACGGGCTCGACTGTTACGCGATCAGCAACCACCTCGTCGGGCAAGCGGTCTGCGACAACATCGACCCGCGCCACCAACAGATTCTATCGCCCGCGATCTGGGGCGACGGCAAGCCCGAAGGCGTCCGACAACGCGCCGCCGAAGAGATGAAGAACACCGCGCGCGCCGCCGCGAAACTCGGCGTAAAGGTCGTCAACGGGTTCACGGGGAGCTCCATCTGGCACTTGCTGTACTCGTTCCCGCCTAACCTGCCTTCGCAGATCGAAGACGGCTACAAGGATTTCGCCGACCGCTGGAACCCGATTCTCGACGTATTCGATGAGGTCGGCGTGAAGTTCGCGCTCGAAGTCCACCCGACGGAGATCGCGTTCGACATCGCCAGCGCGGAGCGCGCGCTCGACGCCATTGACCACCGAGAGGCGTTCGGCTTCAACTACGACCCGTCCCACTTGGGCTATCAGGGAGTCGATTACGTCGCGTTCCTCCGCAAGTTCCGCGACCGCATCTACCATGTCCACATGAAGGACGTGTACTGGTCAAGCGTACCGAAAGAGGTCGGCGTCTTCGGCGGACACGTCAACTTCGGCGATAATCGCCGTTTTTGGGACTTCCGATCCATCGGGCGCGGCAGCGTGAACTTTGAAGAGATCATTCGCGCGCTGAACGAAATCGGTCACGATGGACCTCTCTCCGTCGAATGGGAAGACAGCGGGATGGACCGAGAGCACGGTGCGGCTGAAGCGGCGTCCTTCTTGAAGAAACTCGACTTCAAGCCGTCCGACATCGTCTTCGACGCTCAGTTCTCCGAGTAAGACGAGACACATGTGAGCGGATGCGCGGGGCGGACTCTTCAAGACGGGTTCGCCCCGTTTCATCTCAGCCGAGAGCCAACCGCCGCCTAGTTCAAAGCGCATTCCGTGTGTTATCCTTACGAATATGACCCGACCGACGACAATCGCAGGCTTCGACTTTCTGAGAGAGACGCTAGACACATGACGCAAACGCCCGACACTCAGCCCAACGACCTCCCAAAAGCGTACGAACCGGCTGATGTCGAAAAACGGTGGTTGGACTATTGGCTGAATAACGGCTGCTTTCGCGCGGCGGACGTGTCGGAGAAACCGTCGTATTGCATCGTGATCCCGCCGCCGAACGTGACCGGAAGCCTCCACATCGGGCATGCGATGGACAACACGCTTCAAGACGTGTTGATTCGCTGGAAGCGCATGTCCGGCTACAACACGCTTTGGATGCCCGGTACCGACCACGCGGGGATCATTACCGAAGTCGTCATGGAAGGGATGCTCTCGGCGGAGGGTACGTCGCGGTATGAGATTGGGCGCGACGCCTTCCTGGAACGCATGTGGCAGTGGAAAGACGAGTCTCGTGGGAATATCGTCGGGCAGTTGCAGCGGCTCGGCGCATCCTGCGACTGGGAACGCGAGCGGTTCACGATGGACGCCGAGTATATGGAAGCCGTGCCGGTCGCGTTCAAGCGATTGTATGACGCGGGCTACATCTATCGCGGCGAGGCGATGGTGAACTGGGTTCCCGGCTTGCAAACAAGCGTGAGCGACCTTGAGGTCGAGCATGAAGATCGTCCAGGACACTTCTATTACCTAAAGTATAAGGTGAAGGGCTCTGACCGCGAACTTGTCATTGCGACGACGCGACCCGAAACGATGCTCGGCGATACGGCGGTCGCTGTTCATCCAAACGATGAACGTTATCAGGACTTGATCGGCAAGACGGCGATTCTGCCGTTGGTCGGGCGCGAAATCCCGATCATCGCCGACGAGTACGTCGATGTCGAGTTCGGGACGGGAGCTCTCAAAGTAACACCCGGGCACGATCCGAACGACTATGAGATCGGGAATCGACACGACCTTGAACGCATCAACATCTTCAACAAAGACGCCTCCATTAACGAAAACGGCGGGGAATACGAGGGGCTGAATCGCTACGCCTGCCGAGAGAAGCTCGTTGACGACCTAAGAAACAGCGGACACCTCCTCAAGATCGAGGAACATACGCACTCTGTCGGCGTCCACGAACGGACGAAGGAGCCTGTGGAGCCGCTCGTCGCGCCGGGTTGGTTCATGAAGATGAAACCGCTCGCCGATAACGCGATGAAAGAGGTCGAAAAGGGTAATCTGCGATTCATCCCTGAAAATCAAACGAACATCTTTGGCAACTGGATGGCAAACGTTCGGGATTGGCCCCTCTCGCGGAGTCGTTGGTGGGGGCATCAGATTTCTGCGTGGTATACGCCGAACGGGGATGTGATCGTTGCGGAATCGGAAGAGGCGGCGGTTGCGGAAGCCCGCGCGAAGTTCGGCGACGACGTCTCACTCGAACGCGACCCTGAAGTATTCGACACCTGGTTCAGCAGCGGGATATGGCCCCTGGCGACGCTTGGATGGCCCCATACGGAATGCGACACGTTCAAGACGTTCTACCCAACCGACGTATTGGTGACGGGGTGGGACATTCTGTTCTTTTGGGTATCGCGTATGGTGAATCTCGCGCTTCAGATCGAGGGCGAAGTGCCGTTCAAGCACGTCTATCTTCACCCGTTGCTTGCGGGCGACGACGGCAAGAAGATGAGCAAGTCGCGCGGCAACATCATCAACCCGCTCACGATGATGGACAAGTACGGCACGGACGCAATGAGGTTTGCCATCTGCGCGTCGATGATCGAAGCGGCGTGGATGCAACTTCCCGAAAGTCGCATCCAGGGCTACCGCAACTTTGCGAACAAGATTTGGAACGCCTCACGGTTCGTGATGATGAACCTCAAGGAGTTCGAGCCGGACCCGAACGCGGAACTTAAACTCGGTACAGCGGACAAGTGGATACGCAGCCGTTTCAACACCGTCGCCAAAGAAGTGAACGACTCGCTTGATCGATTCCGCTTCGCGGACGCCGCAAACGCCCTCTACGACTTCCTATGGCATGAGTACTGTGATTGGTACATCGAACTCGCCAAGATTCGGCTGTATGGGTTGCAGGATGAGGCGGAAGTCTACACGACGAAGCATGTGTTGTGGGAAGCGCTCGACGGCACGCTGCGGTTGTTGCACCCGTTCATGCCGTTTATTACGGAAGAAATCTGGCAACACCTTCCGCACGAGGGCGACTCGATCTGCCGGGCGCACTTCCCGATGGAGGACGAATCGCGCCACGATACGGATGCCGAACGCCAAATGACCGTCGTGATGGACACGATTCGCGCGATTCGCAACGTGCGCGGAGAAATGAACATCGCCCCGAACGCTGAGATCAACGTTCTCGCTCACAGCGCGTCCGAATGGGAGAGGGAAACGTTGGCGTCGCATACGGGATACCTTGAATCGTTGGCGAAGATCGGCGATTTGAAGATCGCGGCGTCTCACGAAAAACCGAAGGCGTCCGCGACGGCGGTGGCTGGAGGGGTTGAGGCGTTTATCCCGCTGGAGGGCGTCATCGACATCGGCGAGGAGATCGCGCGACTCGACAAGGAGCTCGTCAAAGTCGAAAATGACCTCGCGCGCGTTACCAAAAATCTCGGAAATGAAAATTTTATCAACCGCGCACCCGAAACCATCGTCCAACAGGAACGAGAGCGTCAGACGAATCTCGGCATCACCCGAGAGACGCTTGAGAGGAACCTGCGTCTGTTGAAGGAGATGTAACGCCCGGAAGGAGGGGGTCGCGCATGGGTCGATACATAGGAATACTCGTGATTATCGGGCTGATCGGGTACGCGGGTCTACTGACGTACTCCACCCTCAAGAACGAGTCGGAACCTGTTGTGGTCGAAGAGCCGCTTGATCTGGAACCCGTTCCGATTGCCACGCCCTCGTCGTCTCAAGGATTAGTCGTGACAGACCTGTATACCTCCGAAGAAGCCGCAGTCGCCGCAATTGAAGAACAGCGCCAATTGCGCGAGTTCACCGCATTGCTCGCCGAAGAGGACGGTTACGAAGCGGCGGATGTGCCGTCCGGTTCGTTCGTTGGAATGTTCGACCGCATCGCGGGACAAGCGCTCCCTTCCACTCCCGACGCGCCTGAGGCGGCGGAAGAAACGTTCCCGGTCGAAGACCCCCTTGACGCCGTGCTGCAAACTGCAGACGC